>DATHOI010000905.1:0-12944 GCA_035485095.1 Polyangiaceae bacterium
TCAGGACTTGGCTTTGACGATGTCGACGACCTTCTGCACGCTCTCCACGCTGGTCTTGAGCATCGCCTTCTCCGCGGCGGTGAGCTCGATCTCGAGGATCTTCTCGACGCCGCCTGCGCCGATCACGACCGGTACGCCCAGATACAGGTCCTTGTAGCCGTACTCGCCCTCGAGGTACGCGGCAGCAGGCAGGATGCGCTTCTCGTCGTTGAGGTACGCCTCGGCCATCGCGATCGCGCTCGCGGCTGGCGCGTAGTACGCGCTCGTGCCCATCAAGCCGACGATCTCGCCGCCGCCCTTGCGGGTGCGGTCGACGATCGCAAGGAGCTTGTCGGCCTTGATCAGTTGCTGCACGGGGATGCCGTTGATCGTCGTGTAGCCGAGCACGGGCACCATGTCGTCGCCGTGGCCGCCGAGCACCGTCGCTCGCACGTCCTTGATGCTGGCGCCGGTCTCTCGCGCCAAAAACAGCGCGAATCGCGCGCTGTCGAGCACGCCAGCCATGCCGACGACCTTTTCACGCGGTGCGCCCACGCGGCGCTTGTACTCGTAGACCATCGCGTCGAGCGGGTTGCTGATCACGATCACGAACGCGTCCGGACAGTACTTCTTGGCGTTGTCCGCCACGTTCTGAATGATCGGCAGGTTCGTGCCCACCAGGTCGTCGCGCGACTGACCGGGTTTCCGTGGAATGCCGGCCGTGATGATGAGCACGTCGACGCCCGCGAGGTCTTCCCAGCTCGAGCTGCCGGTGATCTTGGCGTCGCTACCGGAGAGCGCGCTGGCTTGCTCCAAATCGAGGGCTTTGCCCTGAGCGAACTTCTCTTTCGCCGGAATGTCGAAGAGCACCACGTCCCCGAGCTGCTTCGTGGCAGCCAGGTTCGCGAGCTCGCCGCCGATGTTGCCCGCGCCGATGAGACCAATTTTCTTTCGTGCCATGGGTCGAATCACTCCTGAGTAAAATTTCGCTAGCCCAGCGGCACTGCGCCAGCCGGTCTTGGGGGTCGTGCCTTATGGAAAGAGACTTGTCGAGGCTGGCGCTGCTGCGTCCGAAGACTGGGCGGCCCGCGGAAGTAGACCAGAGGCAATCGGGCAGCAACAGCACATCCGCTCAGGCTGAAAGTCGCTCGATTGATGGCTATTTCAGCGCCTATGCGGCCGCTTGTCGGCCTGGTGTATGGTCGTTCGGGTGAGAGCCATCGGGTTGCTGTTGCCGTTGTTCGTCGCTGCTGCCCTGGGCGCGTGCGGGGGGGCTCCGGAGCCCCGAGCGAACGCTCCCGCCGCCGCGCACTCGAGCGCCTTGGGCCACCGGCGTGCCGACTTGCCGGACGATTGCGAGCAGCAGCCGGGTAAGCCTGCTCCGGACCCACTCGAGCGCACGTACACTGGCGTCGCCGCCAAAGCTCGCTGCCAACGCGAAGTCTACACAATCATGGGCGGCGTCACGCACTTCCTCGGTGTGCAATGCAACTACTGCCACCTCGTTCCGGACTTTCGCGCGATGACGCATCGCAAAGAGATCGCCAACTGGATGGCGGCGGATCTCATCCCTTCGTTGCAAAAGAAGGGTGGGGGAGAGGTCTGGTGCGACGGCTGTCACAGCGCGGGGGACAAAGGCGTCGCCAAGATCCTTGGCGAGCCGCGTCAACAGTCCTTCACGATCGAATGGATGACGACTCACCTCGTGGCAGACTTCGACACCAAAAAAGGCTCGCCTTTGCACTGCAAGAGCTGCCATCAGGGGAATCTCGGGACCCCAGAATTCCAGCGGAAAATCATCCTTACAAACAACCTGCCGACGGATTGAGCAGGTCCTTTCCACTCAGCGGTCAGGCCCCCAATGCGACCTTGGAGAGCGCTTCGATACACTTCGACTGGCGCGTCGTCGCGTGACTGGCGAGGCATTGTCAGCAATAGTGTACGAGTCACCCCGGTGGTTTCTCGAAGCGAGTGAGGAGCGAGAAAATGGAACAGCGTATTTGCCGATTCGGCGTGATCGCGATCGCGGTGTCGGTTGGTGCTCTGAGCATCGGCTGCGGTGGCTCGAACAGCGATAGCCAAGTGAGCGGCCCGGGCGGCAACGGCGTCGCAGCCAACGGCGGTCAGCCGAATATCAACGTACCCAGTGGCGACGGCGGAACCACATCGGGCACGGGAGATGGGGGTGTTGCGCTGTCCACCACACTACCCGCAGGGTTTACCGCCGCGAACATGCTGGGCGGCTTCATGGTCGGTGCACCGATCACCGGAACTGACACCGGCGGCTCGGGCGGCACTGGCGGCAGCGACGGTTCCACGACCACCAACGGCTGCGGCACGACCATCCTCGCCGTGATTCGCGACTTCCAGGCGGACGGCAAGAATTTCGAGGGCCAGACAGGCGACGATCGCGGCATGGTCGAACCCATGTTGGGCACGGATCGCAAGCCCGTTTGGGCGCACACCACGCCGACGAAGACGGTTGCGGACCCGACGCAGCTCGACAGTTGGTATCGCAACGTGGACGGTCTCAACAAGCCGTTCACGATGAACTTCTGGTTCCAACCGAACAACGGCGTGAGCAGCTTCGAAAGCACGGAGTTCTTTCCGCTCGATGGCTTGGGTTGGGGCAATGACGGCCTCGACGACGAGAAGCCGCCGGTCAAACGCAACTTCCACTTCACGACCGAGATCCACACCGCTTTCAAATACAACGGTGGGGAGAAGTTCAATTTCACGGGCGACGACGACGTGTGGGTGTTCATCAACAACCAGCTGGCGATCGACCTCGGCGGCGTGCACAGCGCGGAAACTGCCTCGGTCGACGTCGACATGCAGGCGTCGACGCTCGGTCTGACGGTGGGCCAAGTCTATCCGTTCGACATGTTCCAAAACGAGCGGCACACCACGCAGTCGAATTTTCGCGCGGACACGGATCTAGCGTTCGTCAACTGCGGCACAATCGTGCCGGACGGCCCGAAGTAGCAGCGGGTCGTGGACGCGGAGGCCGTGCCCCAGTCGGTTGCCGCCGAAGTGACCTGTCTGCTGTTCGTGTACGGCTCGCTGAAGCGCGGCCAAGCCAATCATCGCCAGCTTCGCGGAGCGCGCTTCATCGCGGCTGTGCGCACTGTGCCGGCCTTCGCGCTGCGCGAGCTCGCGGGTTACCCCGCGCTCGTGCCCGGCAGTCGTGCCATCGCGGGTGAGCTCTATGAAGTGCCGACGGAGCGCTTGGCCGAGCTCGACGAGTTCGAGGGCAACGGCTACGCGCGGGGGCAGATCACGCTCGCTTGCCAGGGTTTGGTGATCGCTTACTTGGCGCGGGACGTGGATGCGGGGCTACCGCTAACGCTTTCGGAGTGGCCAGAGCCAGCTGGCGCACACTGAGCGAAGCGCGCGTTGGGTGCGGATGTGCGTTCGAGTCGTACCGTCCGCGTTTTCCCCAACCCGTGCTGAGCCATCAATTCACGCGCGGTCTGGCCGTTCTGTCGCTAGGCCCGCATGGCGTTTCTGTCCAACGAAGCTAAAAGCGCCCTAGACGTGTGCGTCACTCCAGTTTGGGTGGTCGACGTGCTCAGTGCCAACGTCGTCTGGGCCAATCACTCGGCGTTGAGCCTGTTTCTGGCGGCCAGCCTCGAGGAGCTCGTGGCTCGCGAACCAATGCGCGGCGCTGGAGCTTTGCTGATCGCGGAGCTGTCCCGATTGTCCGCAGGGGCGCGCTTGGAATGCGAATTTCAGGTGATTCGCCCGGCGTCCGAGCTGACCGTCACCTGCACGTGCACCGGTCTCGAGAGCGAGCCAGGCCGCCGCCTCGCGCTCGTCGAGGCTCACGCGGAACGGAACGCGCCGGCCTCGCTGCGCAGTAGCGGCGACGTCGAACAGCGACTGCAGAGTCGTGACCGCATGGCCTCGATTGGAACCTTGGCGGCAGGCGTGGTGCACGGCATCAATAACCCACTATCTTACGTGATCGCGAACCTCGAGTACGTGAAGCGCCTGCTCGCGAACGGCCCGGAGAAGCTCGAGCCCAACGCGTTCAGCGAGCTGGGCGACGTGCTGGAGGACAGCCTAGATGGCGCAGAACGCGTGCGGCGGATCGTCTCGGATTTGAGTATTTTTTCACGACCGCTCGATGCGCGTGTGCTGGCCGTCGATCTCGAGCGCGCGGCCGAGCGCGCGCTCAGCCTCGCGGCCAACGAGATTCGGCACCGCGCTAGCGTGGTGCGGGAATTCACGGGCATTGTCGCCGCGCAAGGCACGGAGGCCAAGCTTGCTCAGGTGATTCTCAACGTCCTGATCAACGCCGCCCACTCGATCGAGCCGGGCGCCATCGATCGCAACGCGATCACCCTACGCAGTCGACTCGACCATCACGGTCGCCCAACGCTGGAAATCGAAGACACCGGTTGCGGGATAGCCAGAGAGAATCTGGGGCGCGTATTCGATCCGTTCTTCACGACCAAGCCTGTCGGTGTTGGTACTGGCCTCGGTTTGTCGATCGCGCACCGCATCGTGCGTGAGCTCGACGGTGAGATCCATGTCGAGAGCGTGCACGGTCGTGGGACCAAGGTCGTGCTCACCCTGCCCGCCGCGCCGCTGGCGGCTTTGCCAGAGAAAATCGTGGAGAGCGTGCCACCGTTCTCGACCGGTCGCTTCCGCGCACGGGTTCTGGTGATCGACGACGAGCCCGCGATCCTGCGCGCGTTCCGGCGGGTGCTGGTCACGCATGAGGTGGTCGTCGCGACGTCTGGGCCGGAAGCCATACAGAGGCTGGCTGAGGGCGCCGCGTTCGACGTGATCTTCTGCGACGTGATGATGCCCGAGATGTCGGGCGTCGAGGTGTATCAACGCATTCGCGAGCGCCACCCGGGTCAGGAGCACAAGCTCGTGTTCATGACTGGCGGTGCGTTCGCCGAGCCTGCGGCGCACTTCATCGAATCAGTGAAAAACCCCAAGCTGAAGAAACCGTTCACCGGCACCTCCGTGCGCGCGCTGGTCGCGGCGATCGCGCGCTTGGCTTGAGCAGCGCTCTCTAAGCTCGCGCTTTACTCGCGCGACTCGTACACGTTCATCGCGGGCAACTCGAGCGCGGTGAGAAAACCGCCGTTGCCGCAGCCCGTGTCGATGCCGACCACGTTCTCGCCAGCCCACAGGTCCGTGGGATCCTCTGGGGTGTAGCCGGATAGCTCGGGGGGCAGGTACTCCGTGCGCGTGTGACCGAAGACCACGAGCTTGCCGCGATAGCTGCGAAAGAAGTGATCGTCACGCAGCCACAAAAGCACGATCGGATCGGGCACGGCGCTCGGGTGTAAGAAACCGGCGGGGCCACGCGGGAGGCCGGCATGCACGTAGATCGCGTGCGCGTCCTCGTACCAATAGGGCAGAGCGCGAAACCAATTCACGACAGGCTCCGGGAAAAAATCTCCGGACTGAAAGATCATCGCTTCATTGGGTAAGGGCTGCTCGTCCTCACGGGGCACGGGGCCGCCCACGAAGGAGCGGTACGCCGCGAGACAGCCGTTACCCGGTGGCGACACGAATTCGTCCCAGCCGCGGTCGATCACGCGCAACCAAGCATCTTCGTGGTTGCCGCGTAGCGCGACGACGCGAGCAGGTGTTTGCGTGGGCAGGTTGCGCACGAAGTCGACTACCTGCGCCGATGCGGGGCCCCGGTCGATGTAGTCACCCAAGAATACGATGGTGTCCTCGGCGTCGAGCTTTGGAAGGCACGACATCAACTTGAACAGGTGCTTGGTCTCACCGTGGATATCGCCGATAGCGAACGTGCGATGCGCCATTGTCCGTGGGACGGTATCACCACCGCGCCAGAAGCGTCACGCGGCATTCCCCGTTTGCACTACGAACACCCGAGAACATGCTGAAAGTCAGGTCAGTTCCGACGGCAACTGACGCTGCCTTCGGGAACCGCACGTCAGACTAGAACGCGTAGCCGATCGTGAATAGAAAGCGCGGTCGAGTGCCGCCGCCTGCGATGATGGCGCTCGCCAGGTTGAAATTGTCGTCATTGATGGCCTTGCTGGTCTTCGTCCACTGTAGGCCGAAGCCGCCACCGACCACGATACCTGGGCCGATGACGCCCTGGCCACCGATGTCAATCGCGCCACCGTAGCTGGTGAACGAACCGGCGCTCGGCGCCGCGGCGCTGCCGTCCGCATTGAGCGCCAGGCCGCCGCTCTGTGAATACGACCCGAACAACACTGAGGGACCGACGAAGAAGCCGTTCGGCCCTTTGACGCCCGTGTAGTAGCGGTAGCCGAGCTCTCCGCCGAAGCCGTTCAGCGACCCGTCGTCGATCGTGGTGCCGTTGACGGTCTCCGTGATCGAAGCATGCGTATAGAAGGGGTTCAGCGTGATCGCGTGATGCGCGGCGGGCAAGTACTCGCCCTGAATGCTGTAGCGGCCGATCGTCGTGGCCAGCGCGTTGAACTCGATCACGTACTGCTTGAGCGGCGGCGCCTCCTGAACTGGCACCAAGACGGCCCCGGGCGGAGCCACTGGCACCAACACGGGAGCCGGCGCGGGGGCGTCATCGTCGGCGGCGAGAGCGCTATTGGCGGCCAGGGTGAGCAGGCTGAACGGGATCAGTGTGGAGACGAGAACCGCGGCCAATGAACGCATATTGAAACTCCTGAGAAAGTGAAAACGCCGAGCTCCAGGCACAAAAACGGCCCCAAAGCCCATTCCGACGAGCTTGGCGTCCCCCCAAAAGGAGACCCCACACACGCGTACTCAGACGGCCAGGAGCGAGGCGATATTCACCACCCCCCTCAGGAATGGCGGGTGGGGACATGGCTTTCGACCCGTCGAGATCAAGCGCGGCACAGCGCTTTCCCGCGCTTTAATAGCGAGCCGGCCGACGAGACGAAACGCGCATGACCAGGAAAGCCGCACAAAGTAAGGCTTCCGAGGGTTGAGGACTGTCACGCGCGACGGCCGGTGTAGGCTCCGCGCGCCCATCGTGTCCATCGTCACCGCTCAAGGCGTTCACCGCTCTTTTGGTACACACATTGTCCTGCGCGCTGCGGACATGTCGATCGCTCCCGGGGAGCGTGTGGGCGTCGTTGGCTTGAACGGCGCGGGCAAGAGCACCTTGTCGCGCATCCTCGCCGGCACCGAACCGGCGGATTTGGGGACCGTTTCGCGTCGGCGCGGCGCGACGGTCTCATACCTGGAACAGGTCCCGACATTCGATGGCGATCCGACGGCCTTGGAAGCGGTCACCAGCGGGCTCAGCGGTTGGTCGGATGCGGTGGCCCGCCACGAGGCCGCGAGCCTCGCGCTGTCGCGCGGCGATGGGAACATCGAGGCACGGCTCGACGAGCAGCAGCGCGCCGCGAGCGACGTGGAACGGCTGGGCGGTTGGGACCGCGAACACCGTGTTTCCGCGTTCTTGGATCACCTCGGCATCAGACGCAGTGACGCCAAGGTCTCGAGCTTGAGTGGTGGTGAGCAACGTCGGGTCGCGCTGGCCAGGGTGCTGATTTCGAGTCCAGATTTGGCAATTCTCGACGAGCCGACGAACCATCTCGATGCTGAAACCATCGAATGGCTCGAGCAATATCTGATCGAGGAATACAAGAACGCGATCTTGCTGATCACTCACGATCGCTACCTGCTCGATCGCGTCGCCGAGCGCACGGTCGAGGTCGCGAACGGGGAGGTGTACAGCTACGACGGCGGCTACGAACGCTACTTGGAGCAAAAGGCGGAGCGCATGGCGCACGCCGAACGCACCGAGTCGAATCGCCAGAATTTCTTGCGCAAGGAGCTGGAGTGGCTCAGCCGCCAGCCCAAAGCGCGCAGCACCAAACAGAAGGCGCGCATCGACCGCGCGGAAGCGGCCAAGGCGGTCACTGGTCCGAAGCTCGAGCGCACCGCGGCCCTCGAGCTGGACGTGGTGCGCAGCGGTAAGACGATCCTCGAGCTGCGGGATCTGCGCGTAGAGATTGGCGGCCGAACGCTGATCGACAAATTGACTCTATTTTTGACAGAGGGTGAGCGGATCGGCGTCGTGGGTCCGAACGGCAGCGGTAAGACGACGCTGCTCAAGACGCTGCTCGGCGAACGCCCGCCTGCGTCGGGGACCGTCGTTTTGGGCCAAAATACCAAAGTTGCCTACTTCGACCAGCGCCGCTCTGGGCTCGACGACAACAAATCGATCTTCGAAAATGTGGTTGGTGACCAGTCGCGGATCGAGCTCGGCGGTGAGGTGATCGAGCCGCGCTCTTACCTAGAGCGCTTCGCCTTCGATGCGCACAAGCAACGTCAGCAAGTCAGCTCACTGTCGGGCGGCGAGCGTGCTCGCGTCGCCTTGGCGAGGCTGCTCCGGCAAAGTGCCAATCTCGTGATTCTGGACGAGCCAACCAACGATCTCGACGTGGCCACGCTCGGCGCGCTCGAAAGCATGCTGGTGGATTTTGGCGTGACTGCGATCGTCGTGACGCATGATCGCTGGTTCTTGGATCGCGTGGCGACGAGCATTCTCGCGTTGGAGGAAGGCGGCCACGCGGTTCGCTATCCGGGCAACTACGACACGTTCCGGCGGTTGCGCGCTCAGCTTCAAAGCGAGCGCGCCGCAACCGCTGCCGCCTCGCCGGTGAGTACAGTGGAGCCCCGCTCGGAGCGCCCGAATGCCAAGAAGAAAGGCTTGAGCAACGTCGAGCAGCGTGAGCTCGCGGGCCTGCCAGACGCGATCGAGGCGGCCGAGAGACGAGTCAGCGAGCTCACTGAATCGCTCGCGAATCCCGCTACGTACGTCGGCGGCGGTAAGGAAGTCGCGAAGCTCACTGATTCGTTGGCGAGCGCCAAGGTGGAGGCCGAGCGCCTCACGAAGCGTTGGGAAGAGCTGGAGCGGAAGCAGGAAGAAGCGCGCGCTTAGCGGCTTCGGGCGAGCGGATCGAAAATGGCGCACGCGCGGCTCACGAGCCCGAGACTCGAAGCGGAGCTGTACGCCCTCACGCATCGCGGCAATCCGGGTGATGCGGCGCTCTACGCGCGCATTTGTTCGGGCGCCGACCGCGTGCTCGAGCTCGGCTCGGGTTATGGGCGACTGATCGCTAAGCTTGCGCAGCCGGGGCGATTGGTCACCGGGCTCGAGGTCGACGCGGCATTGCTTGCTTTGGCCCGGCGCGAGCTCGGGCACTTGCCGCTCGCTGCGCGGCGCGGCGTTCGGCTGATTCAGGGCGATATGCGGCATTTCGCGCTCAGTCAGCGCGTGAGCCATGTCCTGCTTCCGTACAATGGGCTGTACTGTTTGCTCAGTAAGCGCGACGCGCTGGCCTGCTTGCGCGCGGTGCGCGCGGCGCTGGCTGTCGGCGGCCTGTTCGCTTTCGATGTTTGGAACGCCGAAGGGTTTCAACCTCAGCGAGTCGCGCAATCAAGCTTGGTTGAAGCTGACCCGATCGTTACGCTCGATCACGCTGGCCGCACCTGGGACGTGTTCGAACGCTCGCGGATCGGTCGCGCAGCGCAGCGCTTGGACGTCACCTACCGGTATGTTCCAACGACTGGCCCGGCGCTCGAGCTGACGATTCGCCAACGCTATTACCGCGCGAGCGAGCTCGGTGAGCTGCTCGAACGCGCGGGTTTCGTCGTCGACAAGCGCTACGGGCATTTTTCGGGCTCGCGATTCACGAGTCGTTCGCCGCATCTGATCGTGATCGCTCGCGCTGGGTAGAGCTTCAGCCGGGTGCGGATAGGCGCGCTAGAATCGGCGCCAACGGCAGGCAACCGCGGACGATGCCGTGCTTGACACCCGACATGGTGCGCAGCATTTCACGGCGCAAAAACGGCAACTGACAGCCCAGTCCCAACGCCAAGTTGCGTAGCGGGCCGAGCAGCCGCAGATCGGACTGAAACAACGGGGTGAGCCAGCGCGACGCAAATTGGTAGAACCCGACGTGCGCCTTTCTGCGCTGCGAGTAGGCGTTCAGTGCGGCAGAGAGTGGCAGATCGTCGGACAAGGCCGACGCGAGCGTGCTCGCGTCGAGGAGAGCTAGGTTCGTGCCTTGACCGAGCTGCGGGCTCATGGCGTGCGCGGCGTCTCCAATGAAGACGCGGCGCTCGGTGTGCCAGGGCCACATCACGACATCGTGATAGCCGGCGGCGAGCACTTCCTCGACGCTCTCGATTTGATCGAGTACGAATGCAGCCTCCGGCTCGTAGCGGCGGACCTGCGCCTTCCAAGGCTCGAGGCCGGCGCTGCGAAAGGTGCTCACGCGATCCATGCGAATGCTCCAAAACAAACTCACCTGGTGCTCGTCCAACCCCCTGCCCAACGGGCCGAGCCCGGTCGGCAATAGACCTAGAAAGTGGCGCGTTCCGTCGGCAATTTGACGTAGCCGAGTCAGGTAAACGCGCTCCGGATCGCGAGCCACGAACCAGAGCGCGCCCCACGGATACGGGCGCTCGCGAAGCAGCAGCCCGCTCGCTCGGCGCAGATCCGAACGCGCGCCGTTCGCGACCACCACTAGATCATGCTCGCTGAGCGGCGTGTCGTCGCTGCCTAGAATGCGCGCCTGGTCGCGCGTCTCGACGATACGCGTGACGGCGGTTCCGCGCCGGAGCGTGACACCAGCGTTGAGCGCGGTCTCGTGCAGGATCTGGAACAGCGCGCCGCGGTGCATGCCGAGCCCGAATAAGCCCGGCGCGAGCGCCGCATATTGGAGCTCGACCACCGTTTTTCCGTTCGGAGTCACGCAATGCAGCGCGTCGAGTCGTGTTCCTCGTGACAGCGCGCGTTCGAGCACACCGAGCTCGGCGAGCACGGACATCCCGGTTGGCTGCAACACGATCCCCGCGCCGACGGCGCCCGGCTCATCGCACTCCTCGTGCACGGTCACGCGATGCCCGGCGCGCGCGAGTAGTGCCGCGCTCGCGGCGCCCGCGAAACCATAGCCGACGATGCCGATGTCCAACGGCCGCATGCTCTTGCCTGCTCAGCGCATCGTGACTAGCTCTTCGGCAGCTGTCGGATGAACCGCGACGGTGCGGTCGAAATCCGCCTTGGTGGCGCGCATTTTGACCGCCACTGCGAACCCTTGAATCATTTCGTCCGCACCCCGGCCGATCACGTGCACGCCGATGACGCGTTCCTCGCTGCCGACCGTGACGAGCTTCATGTGCGTGAAAGGTTTGGCTTCGGTCACGGCGTGGAACATGCTGCTGAACCGGGCGGTGTAGACCTTGACGTCTGCGCCGTGCAGCTTGCGTGCGTCGGCTTCACTCAACCCCACACTGCCGATCGGTGGGTGGCTGAATACGACGCTCGGGATGTCGTCGTAGTCGAGCTTGGCCTCGGCTTTGCCACCGAACAAGCGATCCGAGAGCTTGCGCCCCGCGGCGATCGCGACCGGGGTCAAGGTGGCGCGACCCGTGACATCTCCAATCGCGTACACGCCCGGCGCGCTGGTATTCTGATATTCATCGACCACCACATGGCCCTCAGGGTCGACCTGGACGGAGACGGTGTCGAGCCCGAGACCAGCCGTATTCGCTTCCCGACCGATGGCCCAAATGAGCGTATCGACTGACGGCAGTATGCTGCCGTCGCTCAGTGTCGCGACGCGCTCCTCGCCAGCGCCACGCTCGACGGCGATCACCGATACGCCGTGCAGCACGCGCACGCCGCTATTCTCTAGCGCTTCACGCAGCCCATCACCCAGCATGCTGTCGAAGCCGCGCAGGGGCCGCTCGTGCCGCATTACCAGCGTAACGACGGAGCCGAGCGCGCGGAGGATGCCCGCGAGCTCGACGGCGATGTAACCCGCGCCCACAATCAAGGCGCGCTGGGGCAACGCTTCGAGCGCGAAGAAACCGTCCGAGCTCACGCCGAGGGCAGCGTCACGGATGTCTGGTAGCTTGGGTTGGCCGCCCACGGCGATTAGCACGTGCGCCGCTTGCAGCGTTTGCTCGCCCACTCGAACCTGTCCCGGACCGACGAAGACGCCGCGTCCGTGCAGCACCTCGACGCCGTCCTTCTTCAGGTTCTGCGCGTAGTTGCCGCGCATGCGTTCGATGTACGCCTCGCGTCGCTTTCGCAATGCGCCAAAGTCGTGGCTCCGAACTTCAATGTCGAAGCCGTAAGCTCGAGCCAGCTCCAGCGATTCCGCGATCTCGGCGGCGTTCCACATGATTTTCTTGGGCACGCAGCCGAAATTCACGCACGTGCCCCCGAGCGGTCCGGCCTCGATCACCGCCACCCGCGCACCGTAGCTGGCGGCTCGGCGTGCCGAGGCAAGCCCGCCGCTGCCGCCTCCAATCACCAAATAGTCGAGGCGCTCCATGGCTGATGGTCATCGGGCTTTGTGACCACTTTTGCAAGCCCAGCTTTCGGGAGGCGGTGGTAATACAGTCGGCGAAGCGGAAATTGGCGAGGTTCGGCAATGACTGAAAATCGAAAACTGCGGCTGGCGATCATCGGCGTCGGGAGTATGGGAGCCGTCCACGCCAAAGACATGTTGGCGGGGAAAATTGCGCGCGCCGAGCTGATCGCCGTGTGCGATACCGACCCCGCCGCGCTGGCGCGCTTCCCCGAGCTGAAGCGCTTCGATAGTAGTAGTGAGCTCATCGCATCGGGTTTGGTCGACGCCGTGCTGATCGCGACGCCGCACTATGATCACACGCCGATTGCGATCGAGGCACTCGCGGCCGGTCTGCACGTGCTGACCGAGAAGCCGCTCGCCGTGCACAAGGCCGACTGCCAGAAGATGATCCTGGCCTATGAACGGCGGCCGAATCAAAAGCAAGTGTTCGCGGAAATGTTCAATTTGAGAGCCGATCCGCGGTTCATCAAGCTGCGTGAGCTGATACGGAGTGGGCAGCTCGGCACGCTTCGGCGCATGAACTGGATCATCACCGACTGGTTCCGAACGGAGGCGTACTATCGCAGCGGGGGTTGGCGGGCGACCTGGCGTGGTGAGGGGGGCGGCGCGCTGCTCAATCAGTGC
>DATHOI010000906.1:0-8039 GCA_035485095.1 Polyangiaceae bacterium
CTCGGCGCCGCCGCGCATCGCAGGCGTAGATTCTGCGCTGTGACTTCGGAGCGTCGCGAGGGGACTATGAGAAGTAGCCGCTCTTTTGCGGCGAGGAGGGCGTGTCAGCGTGGGGCACGTGGCCACCCGTGCCTCAGACGAGGCGACTGCGCGGACCCGCGTCTACGTCTTGCGTGAAGGCGACGACCGCGTCATGAGCGAAGGCTCCGACGACGCGCTCGAGGATCTCGTTTGCACGCTCCGCGCTGACCAATGTTTCGAAACGAGCATTGGCGCCGTCAACGAGCCCAAGGTGCCGTGTCCCGTGACTACCCCAGCCGTCCGCGCTCATCGTCGTGAACCCCCCGACGCCGATCGTTCGTAGGTCCGCGGCGATGTGATCGCCGTGGCGATACGGCGCGACGATGGTCACGAGCTTCACTTTCGTCGTTTCGAATGGTTCAGACATGTCAGGGCCCGACCACTGTATGGCATCAGGGCAGGCTCGTCTGCTTGCGGCGCGTGCGGTGAATCGGGTCCGTGCGCATCCACGTGATGCCGAGCACGAACGACACAACGAGCGTCGAGAGCAACACGATCACCGCGCCAACGACGGAGTGCAGCGCGAGTGCGATGATGAAGGCGAGCACGAACGTCGAGGTGAGTGCCGCGACGCCCTTCCATTGCCGGTTCATACCGGTTGTTCAGCAATCGACGTGCCAGAGCCCTCGCCCGAGCCTTAGCGTCATGAGCTCGCACTTTCGAGCTCACGCGACCGCTTCGTCGCCCCGCTGAGGCAGATAGTCACAAAGCGTGACGCGCGACGACGCAGCGCAAAAGCGGTGTATTGAACTAAGTGTTCGAGTTACTGGCAGGCCGGGAATTGTGCGCCGGTATCTTGATCGCTGGTCGAGCTGTTTACGGCGATCGAGAGCGTGCGACCGCCAGTGTCGGTGAGCACGAGCGTCGTGCCGGCGGCGTTGTTCGGGAGTTGCCAAGCGCCGTAGGAGAGGCGCGTCGCGCTGGCGCCGTTTTGGGTCACGGTCTGGATCGGGAGCCGCTCGTTCTCGAGATAAACTTGGTTCGAATTGCCGGATTTGACACGCACTTTGACGTCGCCCGTGACGCTACATGGCACCACTTTCCAGCTGACGCCGGAGCTCGGGTTGCCCGTCGCGAAGCCGAGCGCGTCGAAGGCGGTTTTGCTCACGTCCAAGTGTCCGGCTGCCGCGCACGCGGGGTTGCTGTCGATAGGGCATTCGTCGATCACGGTGGCAGTCACCGATTTGCCGTTGTTGGTGTTGCTGATCTGCACGCACGCGCCACAGTAGTTCGAGCTCGTGAAGTTCGAGCTCGTCGCGCCGGGAATGGCCACGAAATAATCGCTCGGCGCGGCGGTGTTGGCCACCGTGTCGTCCGTACCGCTCTCGGTGCCGAGGTAACCACACGCCGTTTGGTACTGACCATTGGCGTTCTTAGCGGTGCCCTGTCCGAAATAGTACCAGGTGAGCGACTGCTGACCCGTGCCCAGCGTGGGCGGTACGGCGCAGGTCGTTGCGCCCGTCGCGCCAGCGCTGCCGCCGCTCACCCCGGCGCTGCCACCGCCGGTGGCACCCGCGGAGCCACCCACACCCGTGCTGCCGCCGCTCCCCGCGCTGCCGCCGCAGCTGACGGTGAACTTGTCCACAATCAGATTGCGATCCTCCGAGCCAATCACGGCGTCATTGGTGAATTGCACGGCCACGGTCTCTAGGCCCGCCGTCGCGTTGAACGTGAATGGATAGCTAGCGTACGACGCGCTATTCACGGTCGCGCTGCCAATGGTGACGCCGTTCACGGTCACGACCATGTTGGGCCACACGCCGCCTGCCGAAGTGCCCTTGGCGATGACCGTGATCGTCGTACTGCCGCCAGCGAGCTGCACCGAGGTCGACACACTGCCGTTCGACCAGATATCCCAACCGGTGTCCTGCGCGCCGCCGGTCGAATGAGTGATGGATTCGGCTTCGAAGGTCTGCGCGGAGCAAGTGCCGGTTTGCGCGGCTCCAGCCGAGCCGACCGCTCCGCCTTGCGCCGCTCCGCCTTGCGCCGCTCCGCCCGAGCCGCCGCTGGTGCTCGCTCCCGCGCTACTACTGGTCGCGCCCGAGCTGCCGGTCGCGCCCGAGCTGCCGGTCGCGCTGCCCGACGAGCCATTTTGCGTGACCGATACGAGCTGTGCCTCGTTGCTGGCGCCACCCGGGCTCGCGTTGAAGCCGAAGCTCACCGATTGGTGGGGAGCGATCACCGCGTTCCACGACAGGGGCGTAAAAGTGACCGTAGTGCCGCTAATTTGGCTATTTGCATTCCAAGTCTGAGTGACCGCCGAGCCCCGGCTATTGACCGCGACGGCCCAGGTCGTCGTCGCCGTGCTGCCGTTGTTCGTGACCGTGACATTGCCGGTGTAGCCGCTGCCCCAATCGTTGAAGGTCAGCGTGGCCGTGACCGCGCCGTCCGCCGAGGCGAGCGCAGAGTCGACGCTGCGCGCGCCGTCATCCGACGCGACGCCGCACGCTCCCGCGAGCAGACCGATCAACGAAACTGCAACCAAGCCACGCCGTGCTCGAAACTTCATCAGCTGATGTCTCCTTCTTGCCGAAGCGACTGCTTCAAGGCGATGCCGCACCCTAAGTAGTTTTCACTCGCCATGACCAGTGCAACTTGGGTGTGGGACGTCGTTTGTGAACCGGCGCGACAATTTCACGCAGACGCGGCGCCACACGCGGGTACTAGAGCAGAAGTTTCTGCGCACAAGCGAAGCACGGTGGTTAAGCACCCAGCCTTACGAACTCACGCGGAAGCTTGCCTGCGACGCACCTCGCGCAGCGCATTTCCGCCCCACGCCCACGCCCCACTCATAAAATAACCCTTGAGGGTTACTTGCTTGCCTGCTTCCGGTTCGCCCTCGGACGCAGGCAAGCACGTGCCGAACGTGGACCGGCGCGCGACATGAGGGACTTCGCTCTGGTAGCTGATGTTTAAACTTAAACATCAGCTTGCATGCTGCGCGACGCGCCGCCGTGCGGCGCGCACTAAGCCGACCAGTCAAGGCGCTGCGGTCGTCTGCCTCTCGTTGTATAGGGTCGTCGGTGTGATGAAAGCCCCTGTCTCAACCGGCACGAGGTGCGGTGACGCCCGCGCGGACTGCGCTGGCAAAGGCGGCGGTGGTCGCGCTGGCTTCGGGTCGGCGTCGTCGGCGCTGCTTGGCGCGTTCGACATGGAGCCCAACGCTTTCGGGAAACGGCGTCACGGAGAACGAGTGAACGCTTTCGCGGATGGCGCGGCTCGCGAGCAGCTCGGCGCGCGAGCCCACGTGGAGCTTGCGAAAAATGGCCGCAACTTGATTGGCAATCGTGCGTGACGCGCGGCCGCGACTTGCTGCAATTGCGGAGTTGGATTGGCCGGCGAGCAATGCGCGAAATACCGATTGCTCGCTGGCCGTCAGGATCGCCGGAGTCGCGCTCTCCGGTCTGGGGAGTGGGAAGCTCAACACCACGCGAGTCTCAGTCCCAGGGTAAGTCGCCATTTTCGTCGACACGAGCTCCATCAAACCGGCGCGCGTTCCAACCCCCAACTTGGCGCACGCGCGCCTCAAGCACTCCGAGACGTTGGGTTGCGAGATGCCAAGCTCGTACGCCATCCGCTTGTTGGAATGCCCGAGCACGGCGTAGTCGACGACGCTTGCTTCGTGCGGGGTCAGCGTCACGGGCGCTCGTTCCGCCGCTCTGTTTCTACGCAGCAATAGGTGACGCTTGCCGTCGCGATCGAAGCGACCGACGAGCGACCAATGCCCCGACATGAGCCCGTCCCAAACCGTCGCCGCCTCGCCTGCGTCGTGTGCCTCGTTCGCGTCGTGCGCTTGCGAGCGAAGGACAGTGCTACTCGCGACATATTTCATGGTCACACCGAACCCGTGTTTGCCGCCCTCCACCTCCAGGCAGCCTGAACCTCGCCCGGGTTACCCGCTATAGGCAGTTTGTGGACCGCACCGCCCCAAAAATACCGGAGAATTGCCGCGGCTTTCGGCCCAACGAGGCGGCGTTTTGGCTCGCGCCCAACCGATTCCGGATAGACTCGGCGCGTGCCGGCTGGGACCCGATCGCGAGCGCCGAAGCGACCCAAGCGCGGCGGCTCTGCGCACATGGCTCTGCTCGCGCGCTACGCCGCTCTGGATTCCGAGCGTCCGCCCGCGGGAGCGGAGTTCTTCTGGCTCGAGACTAATAGCGAGAAGCTCGTCATGATGAGCTTTCCGGAAGACCGGCCCGCGCTCGCCATGGACGAATCTTCCCATAAACTAACGGCTGCGGAAATGTCGGTGCTACAGCACGTGCTGCTCGGGCACTCGAACCGAACCATCGCGCGCGCGCGCCGGCGCTCGGTGAGCACTGTCGGGCATCAAGTCGCGAGCATCTTTCGCAAGCTCGGAGTGAGCTCGCGTCGCGAGCTCCTGGCTACCCTGAGAAACCAGACCGGCCCGGCTACAACTTCTTCGAAACGGGCGCCAGCAGCACGCGATCCATGATCGCGACCAGATCACGGGGGCGGCTCGCGCCAAGCTTCGCTGCTGCGCGCTTTAGGGCAGAGCCGATCGCGGGCATGCCCACCCCAAGCTCGTGCGCGATGAGCTTGTTGGATTTGCCGAGCGCCGAGCAAGACAACACCTGCCGTTCGAGCGCTGACAACGAGCGCACCGGCGGCGCCTCCGGCGGATTGACGTAGGCGAGAATATAACGCCGGCCGTCGCTCTCGAAGTGGTCGCTCAGCGACCAGCGGCCCGAAACCATGGCTTTCCATAGTTTCATGGCTTCTTCGGGTTGAGCTCGCTTGAGCTTCCCGCGGGCTCGCTCGGCTGCTCGCACCGCGAGCGAAAGAGCGCGCTGAGCTTCGCGACTGCGCCCGAGAGTCGAGGCGTGCTCGAGTCGACCGGAAGGCGAGAGCACCGCCTCGACCCGCGGATGCTCCGGCCCAGGTGGCTTGTCCGAGAGCGCTTCGATGCGGCGCCGCAGCCGGTAGGCGGTCGCGAGATGCACCGACAGATACTGCAGCAAGGCCAGACGTTCGGCGGTGATCCGAGCAATGCTTCGGCGCGGCGCTGAGATCGCACAGCCTCTCCGGTTTGCGTCGATGCCGTTGACGACGAGCAAGTCCTTTACCCCGGTTGGGTGCACGTGTCTGCGCCATGGAACGTAGTTGGCGAACGCGTCCCCGAGGCTCATGCTGAATGGCCCGGCTGGTGTGCGATAGTGCCTCTGCACGAGCGCGACGGGCGTATTGGGATCTTGACTGCAGCTCACGAGCGCGCCCGGGAGCTCGGGTGGAATGCCGAGAAACACCGGGTTGGTGAAGACCAGATTCTTGAAGTCGCGAGCGTCGTATAGCCAGCCAAAGATCCCGAGCCCAGAGTCCAGTGCTGGCCGCAAGTGCTCGATGACCTCCTGCAACCAGCGCTCCTGCGGCGCGAGCAAGTCGTAGGCTCGCTCGGTCGAGTCGATCACCGCAGAATCCCTGCTCATTCGTGGCTGAATCTAGGCGAGTACAGCTGTTTTTTCAAGCTCGCAGCGTGAAGCCGCGGTTCACGAAGCCGTCACGTAGGCATGAGGTCATGCTGAGCGCGCTTGGGTTACCCTGCGCGGACAATGACGAATGCTTCCGACTTCGAGCCGAGTTGTGGTGTCTGTAATAAGCTGCGGTCCACGAGCGCCGCTGTGTTGTTCGAGAACGAGCTATGGCACGTTCGGGCGGCGGACGATCCGAGTGGAGTGCCCGGCTGGATGATGCTCATCACGCGCCGGCACGTCCCAGGGCCCGCGCATTTCGATCAGCGCGAAGCCACGAGTTTTGGTCCCACTTTGTGTCATCTGCAGCGCGTGCTCTTGGAGCTAACCGGAGCGCTGCGTATCTACACCGCTGCGATGGGCGAGAGCTCGCCGCACTTCCACGCCCACATGGTCCCGCGCTACGCGACCATGCCGAACGACGCCAAAGCCTGGGCCGTCTTCGATCTGCAACGCGCGGCTGCTGCAGGCGAGATCCAGGTCAATGCGGCGGAAACGGCCCGCGTCGCGCTCGCATACATGAACGCGCTCCGCGCAGCTCCGCCGCCCGCTCCGTGAGTGTTTTCCTCCGTCTCGGCGCGCACTCCTTTCCTCGTAGCGCCCGCCAGTTGCTGTGGCGTCCGGAGCTGAACGCCGGTATGTTGGCGAAACGGAGGCACCAGGCTGAGGAAGCTCGACATCGTGAGCATTCGGGTCAGGGATTGGGCGGGTGCGGTCGCTTGGTACAGAGACAAGCTCGGGCTCCAGCCCGCAGGTCTTCACGACGATCCGTGGTGTCTAATGACGTTCCCGGAGGGCGATGCGGCGCCAGCTCTGGATGGAACGAAGCCAGTCGCGTCGGGCAACAAATTCGAGGGCAATCAGAGCAACCTCTACGAGTACGTGCGCTCGACTTGAACGGTTCCTGGCTGGTGATGCCCCCCGCGTGTGAAAAGCGCGACCACACAAATATCGTCGCTCCGACGAAGCATGGGACGAGCGAACGGTAATTCTACGCTACTGACACCGGTCCGCCTCACTAACCGGCTAGTCGTGCGAGGATGAACTTCGATCGCCTGACCTACGCGCTGGCGGCATCGCTCGCCATGGTCGCCGTTGGTTGCTCGGGTACTGAATCGCAAGCGGACGGCGCTCCGGAAGAGGTTTCGTCGCAAGCCGAAGCCGTGGCCGCGGCGGCAACGCTGCTCGTGGCGGGGGACTTCGCCTCCACGAGCTCGACGGCCGGCATCGCGCAAACCGAAATCAACAACAACGCCGCGCTGAAACTGATCGCCGTCGGGGACATGTCCTACGCCGCGCCGTATGCCAGCAACTATCCCTGGGCAGGCTTTGCTAGCCGAACCTTCCCGGTGATGGGAAATCACGAGTTCAATAGCGTCGCTGGTGTGGGCGGCGATCAGCCTTTCGCCCTGTTCAACGGTAAAAACGCTGCGGGCAATCTGAAGTTTCCAGCGATCACCGGCGCCAACGGCGTGGCCACGTACGACTTTTCATACTCGTACGAGGTGACGCCCGGCTGGCTTCTGGTGGTGGTCAATACGGGCGTCAATTGCGCGCAGCAGTCGTGCGCAGCGCAAGGCAGCAAGGTATCGAGCGAGATCAGCTCCTGGCGCAGCAACCACGGTGGACACGGTTGCGTGATCGTCGCGATGCACACTGCGCGCTGGAGCACGATGTTCAGCAGCGACGCCGACAACGAGCCGTGGGCCACCAGTGTCGCCCCCATCTGGACCGCAGCGATCGGCGAAAAGGCCGATATCATCCTGCAAGGTCACGTGCACGTGTACGAAGAGTTCGAGAAGCTCGACACCAACGGCAACTATTCGGCGACGGGCGCGAAGCTCTTCACGATGGGCTCGGGGGGCCGGGGCCAGGTTCAGCCGCCGCTCTCCAACATTCCAGCGGCGCGGCTGGTGGCTTCGCACGCTTCGCCGATCAACGGCGTGCTCAAGCTCGGGTTGTACGCGGGCTCCTATGGCTACCACTTCGAGACCGCCGCAACGAGCAGCGCGCCCGCTTCGTCCAAGGCCTGTAACGTCCCGTAGCGAACGCCCGATGCGCGTCTCGCTTCTTGCTTGTGCTGCTTTGAGCGTTGCGCTCTGGGGCTGCAACGCAAACACTCGCGCCACGCTGAGCGTCGCCTGTGTCGACGCGTCCGATCGGGACGCATGCACTCGCTTCGGGGCCGTGCTCGAGCAGGGCACCTTGCCCACACTTTTTGCGGAGGAGCCAGGCGTCTACTTCGCGCTCGGCTGCGAAGAGGGGTCGCTCGAAGCGTGCACCCGCGCAGCGACGTGGGCCAAGCGCTACTCGGACTACGAAGCGCTCGAAAGCGACGTCGGGTGCATGCTGAAGAACAACGCTTTTGCTTGTGAAGAGCTGGCGCGCAATCTGCGCGACGACGCTTCGAATCGACCACAAGCGGTGGTTCTCGCGACGTCGAGGTTGACGCGCGCGTTGAGCTTGTAC
>DATHOI010000907.1:0-12529 GCA_035485095.1 Polyangiaceae bacterium
GCGTACTCGTAGTCGGCGCCCACGTCGAGCACCCAGTAGCTCGCTGCGTAGGACCCGATCTGAAGGGTGAGCTTGGCAGGTACCGACGCATCGTCGACAGAAGCGAGCGCCTGAAAGTTCTGCTGGTTGCCGGTGCCAGCGCCCGAGAAGCAACTGTGGTGCATCTCCAACTGCTGTGTGCTCGTGAGCTGGTAGTCCGCCACGGTGTCATGGCAAGCAACGTCGTAGTCGCGAGGCACCCGCGCGATCTCGTACCAATGACCTTGGAAGCGCTGTAGGTCGAAGTTGCTGGCGACTGCCGGCCCACCATCCGTACAGGCCAACAAACAGCCCGCTGCCAAAACCAGCCAAAGATTGCGCATGCCGGACGGTTAGTGCAGGGGTATGTCCGCAGCTTAACTCGAGCGAGGTATTCGGGTGACACTTGCGTGAAGGGAGAATCCTCGTGCACTGTGAATGCGGGCGAAGGGTCGTTCGTCTCAGGCATTCGGGGCTCTGTGGGCGAGCGAGAACAAAGGAGGATCGGTCGATGACGAACATGGTGGGTGCAATTTGGGTCGGGTTGGGTGCGCTGCTCGTTTTCAGCAGCGCCTGCGCAGGGCCGCGCATGGCTCCGCCCGCGGACGTGTCCGACTCGAGTGACGTGTTGCCGGTCACCGAGCGCAGTCGCGCTTCCGGCGCATTCGTGAATGAAGGCTTCAAGCTCGGCCCGTACGCGGTCACTGACGTGGACCGGAAATGGGACTCGAGCAGCGGCGTCAGCGTTGGGCCGTGGGGCAAGGAGACCAAGACCACTGGGTTTTCTTTCACGCTTGCTGCGGGTGACGCCAAGCTGAAGGGCAAGTGCGAAAGCGAGCTGAAAAAGCAGAGCATTCTCGGCCTGGGCGGCTCCTTCGATTGGGGCAGCACGACGATCGCCTGCTCGTGTGAGGGTGGCGCCGACAAAGCCTCGCTCGTTCTGTCCAAGGACGCGAACAAGCTCAGCATCGGCAGCACGGACTACCCGATCAAGCAGATCCACAGCGTCGCAGGCGGCGGTGATCAAAGCGCGCCGAGTGGCTTTCGCGCCGACGGCGATGCGCCGCTCGGTGCCGTCGAAGTGTTGTACCCAGGCCAAATTTGGCTGAAGAAGGGGCTCGACGAAGCCACGCGCGGCAATCTGAGCTGCCTCTTCACGGGCTTGATGTTGTACAAACCGCCAAGCGACAACTAGACCACGCGCCAATTTTCGGGCTGTCACTCGCTCCGGCGCGCGCACGCAAAATCGAGCGCTCGGTGGCGATCGGATTTTGGGGGGGCTCAGGCTCTGCTCGCGCCGACACGCGTCGCGCAGTCAGCCGCGCGCTCCAGGAGCCGCTCGCGCTGACGCAGATTTTTCGTGAGCGTCGCCGCACGCTCGAACTCCAGGCGCGCTTCTTCGAGTCGTCCGAGCTTGGCCAGCAAGTCTGCTCGCGCGCTGGGCAGTAGGTGATAACCCCGCAGCGCGGGCTCTTCGGCCAATGCGTCGACGAGTCGAAGCCCAGCCTCCGGCCCGTCCGCCATCGAGACGGCGACGGCGCGGTTCAGCTCGACCACCGGTGAGCGGACGAGCGCACCGAGCGCGGCGTAAAGCTCGGCAATCTCGGGCCAATTGGTGGCGCTCGCTCGTTGTGCCCGCGCGTGACACGCCGCGATCGAGGCTTGCAGCAAATACGGCCCGGGCCGAGCGCCGAGCGCTTGGGCTCGCTCGAGCGCGAGGAGCCCGCGTCGAATCAAGATCTGGTCCCAGCGCGAGCGATTCTGCTCGAGCAGAAAGACGGGCTCGCCCTTGTCGTCGACACGCGCGCCGGCGCGCGCGGCATTGAGCTCCATCAGCGCGACGAGCCCATGCACCTCGGGCTCCTCGGGTGCCAGCTCGGCCAGGATTCGGCCCAGGCGGAGCGCGTCCTCGCACAGCGCTGGGCGCATCAGGTCATCGCCGGCAGTCGCAGAGTAGCCTTCGTTGAAAATCAGGTACACGACCTCGAGCACCGAGGCGAGCCGCTGGCCGAGCTCTTCGGCACGCGGGATTTCAAAGGCAACGTTTTTCTCGGCCAAGGTGCGCTTGGCGCGCACCACGCGCTGCGCGATGGCCGACTCGGAGACCAGAAATGCGCGCGCGATTTCATCCGTGGTGAGCCCGCCGAGTAGGCGCAGGGTGAGAGCCACGCGCGCCTCCGTCGACAGCACGGGGTGACACGCCGTGAACACTAGGCGCAGCAGGTCATCGCCGACCGAGTCATCGAGCCGTGCCGCGAGCTCATCCTCCGTGCGCGTGTGGGCCGCGTCGGTTGTCGCCGCATGACCGAGCTCTTCGTGCTTGCGTTCCAGCATCTTGCCGCGCCGGAGCCGGTTCAACGCGTGATGCTTCGCCGTAGCCATCAGCCACGCGCCCGGATTCTCCGGCACACCCGACTGCGGCCAATCTTCGAGCGCGGTCACGAGCGCGTCTTGCGCGAGCTCTTCGGCAACGCCAACGTCTCGCACGAGGCGTGCCAGGCTCGCCACCAAGCGCGCTGATTCAATCCGAAAAACGGCGTGAATTGCGGCGTGCACCTCGGGGGTCATGAAACGCCCCAAGCACAGCACGATCGGCCCGAAGCGGCCGATGAATTGCGCGGTATTGTCCGGACAACCGGCGATTGCCCGGGAAAAACTGCAAATATGCGACCCGAAACCGCATTCTGTCGGCAAATACGGGGCCATCGCCCGCGGTTTGGTTGTGCGGTCACTTGATTCGCGCTACAAGGCCCGTCGCACAGCATGTTCGGTAACCGCCTGGCTGCTCTCTCGTCATTGAGGTCGCGGATAGTCGTTTCCCCAGCTGCGACCGTGTGACGCGGTGCACCTTGCACCGAACCGGAGTCGACGGAATCGGCTCCGGCAGTAACGCTCCCGCAGGGGAGCCCGACAGTAGAGAGTAGTAAGTAATGAACAACCGATTGTACGTGGGTAACCTTTCCTTTCACACCACCGAAGACGTGCTGCTTCGCACGTTCGGCCAGGCCGGTGAAGTCACCGAAGCCAAGCTCGTGATTGACCGTGAGACGGGCCGTTCGCGCGGCTTTGCGTTCGTCTCGATGGGCAGCGACGCCGACGCCCAGAAAGCCATTTCCGAGCTCGACGGTACGGACCTCGAAGGTCGTCCGCTTCGCGTCAGCATCGCGGAAGAGCGCAAGCCCCGCGCCGGTGGTGGTGGTGGTGGCGGCGGCGGTGACCGTCGCGACCGCTGGTGAACTGACCCACGCCCTCGCGCGACGCGCGTTTTGCGCGTCGCGCTTGGCCCCCTCCTCGTGGCTGAGTCGGGCCGATCCGTTTTCCACTAGCCACTGAAAGCTCGCTGCATGCCAGGACCTCAGAGCGCCAAGAAACGTCAACGAGAAGCAGCTCGTCAGGGCTATGCGCGCGACAAAGCCGCCAAGCGTGAAGAGCGTAAGGCGACGAAAGTACCGAAGGTACCCGGTGCCGAAGGCGAAGATCCTGATCTCGCCGGCATCGTCGCGGGCCCGCAACCCAAGCCCGAGGGCGAAGAAGAGTGGTGAGTGCTCGCGCTCGCGATTACTCACGAGCCCCCTCGCAGATCGACGTTCGCCCGTTTTCGTTCAGTCTTGCCACGATCCGCCCCTCTTAGCGCGTTCGTCGGTCGTAACTCCTAACGTCCACCCGCATCCGGCCAAGCTGCGCCGTTCTCGGCGTGGCGGGCGCAGGGTGGGCTCACAACGAATCCGTCGCGCGCCACAAATACCAACTGGCCACGCTGCGGTACGGCTTCCAACGCTTGGCACGCGTTTCGAGTTCGGCCTTCGTGGGCAGTTCCTTCGTGCCGAACGCGATCGAGTAACCTTTGCGCACGCCGTAGTCATCGAGCGGCAGCACGTCCGCGCGTCCGAGCCGGAACATCAACAGCATCTCTACCGTCCAGCGCCCGACGCCGCGCACTTCGGTCAAGCGCTCGATGATCGTTTCATCGTCGAGTGCTTGGATCTGCGCCAGCGACGGTAGCGAGCCATTTTCCGTGCGCTTTGCCAGGTCGCGTAGTGCCAAGTATTTCGCGTTCGAGAGGCCGGCGCCGCGCAGCTCGGTTTCGCTTGCGCTCAGAATTTGCGTGGCGCTGAGCGCGCCGCGTGCGCGCGGGAAAAGCGCCCGCACGCGCGCGAAGATCGTCGCGGCCGCCTTGCCGTTGAGCTGCTGATAGACGATCGATTCCGCGAGCGCCGCGAAGATACTGGGCGTCGTCTTGAGCGCGAGACGACACGGCCCGATCCGCTCGATCAGGCGGCGTAGCTTCGCGTCGGCCGCCGACAACTCGCGAACCGCAAGCGCCGGATCGAAGCCGAGCACGCCGTCTCCTTCGAAGAGGCTGGGCTGAGCTCGCTCGATGCCCAGCATCTTGAGCTTGGTCATGGTGCCGCCTTCGGCCGAGAAGCCTCCAATCTTGCCGCCGGCGGCCAGCACGCGATGACAGGGCACCACGATCGCGAAAGGGTTTCTGCCCAGCGCCTGCCCGACTGCGCGCGCGGAACCTGGCTTGCCGAGCCGTGTCGCGATCTGCCCGTAGGAGAGCGTGTCGCCCGAAGGAATCGTGCGTGCCACTTCGTACACGCGCCGATGAAAAGGCGGTACGTCTGCCATGTCGAGCTCGATCGCGCTCAAATCCACGGCCTCACCGCGCAGCAGAGTGACGATGCGATCGATGGCGCGTTGCACGACGGCCGGGGGCACGCTCTCCTGCAGCTCCGGAAAGTGCGTCAGCAAGCGTGCGCGAGTCTCGCTCGAGCGAGCACTCGGCAACTGCACACAGCGGATACCGCGTGCACCCCACGCGATGCCGCACTGACCTACCGCCGTCTCGAACAGAGCAAACCCAGGAGCTGTCATGTCCGCCCAAGAATAGAGCCAATTTTTCGAGGCTGCTCGCCTCCGAAACCTAAATGACACACGTCCCGCTGCAATGCCGTCCCAGGGTGCCGAGCTCGAGCGGGTTCGGGCTTGACCCCGCCGCGCGACGGGTTTCTACGGGCTTCGTGAGTCACATTCATTTTATTGGTGGCGAGAAGGGTGGCGTTGGCAAAAGTGTCGTCGCGCGCCTGCTCGCGCAATGGTTCATCGATCACTCGCTTCCGTTTGCCGGTGTCGACGGAGATCTTTCGCATGGCGCGCTCGTGCGCTCGTACGCCGACTTCACGCAAGCCGTCGATCTGAGCGACCCGAACAGCGCCGATCAAATCGTCGATCGCGCGCTGGGCGCCGACCGGCGCGTGCTGATCGATCTCCCCGCGCAGAGCATTCGTTCGCTGTGGGCCTGGCTTTCGGAAGCCAACGTACTGTCCTTTGCCAAGGAGATGGGCATTCAGTTGAGCTTCTGGCACGTGAGCGACGGCGGTTTTGCGTCGGTCGGTGAGATCGACAAGGCACTCGAGCTGTTCGGCGATCAGCTCGATCACAAGGTAGTCAAGAATCTGGGTCGGTCGAAGGATTTCAGTCAGTTCGAGCAATCGGACGCCAAGCGCCGCCTCGACGAGCTGGGAGGCAAGACGCTAGAATTGCCCGAGCTCGACGCTGCCGCCATGTACAAGGTCGACCGTCTGGGCTCGAGCTTCTGGGCGGCTATCTACGGCAACGACCCCGACGGGCTGAAGCCGCTCGAGCGGCAGCGCGTTCGGCTTTGGCTCGAGCGCTGTTACGGCCAGCTCGCGACTCTCGATGGCGCACTCTGAAGGGCGCCCTCTGAGCGCCTAGAAATCGCCGGCCAGCCAGCGTTGCAGGCCGCCGTTCACGAACTCGGCCTGTACCGCGGACAGGCCGACGAACAGCCAGCCCACTCGCCCGTCTTTCAGGCGCACGACCAGCGCGCGTCGATACAGGCGCGTGAAGCCCGCGCGGCCGATTTCGACGCTCGCCACCGCGTTGCGCGGCAGAATCAAGGGGCCGCCGAACCAGCGTTGCGATTCCAGCTCCAGCTCGCGCTCTCGCACCACGAGCGCAGTCTGTCTTGCCCCGCGCAGCCAACGCAAAAACGGCAGCCCGATGAACCAAAAGACGATAAACAAATGGTGCCGCCAGGCCTCGAAGACGAGCACGAGCGCGCTCGCGAGCAGCGCGATTCGCGGCAAGGCCATCAGCGCCTGAGCTCGTGCCGAGACGCGCACCTGAATCCTCACGATCGTCGACGGCGGATGTTCGAGAATCACGCCGGGGGGCGGCGTCGGTTCGTCGGGTGTGGCTTCGCTATCTCGAGTCGTCACGGGAGCTCTCCGGCGGTTGTACCAGGAGAGCCCAGGCTGACTAGCCCGCGCTTGACTCGATCTATTGGGTAAGCTATTGCTTACCGTTAGTGATGACTAACGCATCTCTCGGTTTCGCGGCGCTCGGGGACGCGACTCGCCTGCAGATTTTCGAGCGTTTGGCACGTAAACCGAGCTCGGTCGGCAAGCTAGCCGACCGCATGGCGGTAACGCGACCAGCGGTTTCGCAACACCTCAAGGTGCTAAAGAGCGCGGGTTTGGTGCTCGTGAGCCAGGAAGGCACTCGGCGCATCTACCGAGTCGATCAGCGAGGCGTCGAGCTGATGCGCAAATTCTTGGACCGTTTCTGGGATCAAGCACTCGCAGCATTCAAAGAGGCGGCGGAGGAACGAGAAGCATGAGCCATATCGAGCCAGTCAGAAAGCGCATCATCGTCAACACCTCGCAGGAGCGAGCGTTTCGTATCTTCACCACGGGCATCGATCGCTGGTGGCCGCGCGAGCATCACATCGGGAAATCGCCGCTTTTACGCGCAGTCTTGCAGGAGCGAGCAGGGGGTCGTTGGTACTCCGTGTGCGAGGACGGATCCGAGTGTGACGTGGGTAAGGTTCTGAGCTGGGAACCACCGCGCCGCTTGCTCCTCGCGTGGCAGATCACTGGCGACTGGCAGTACGACCCGAGCTTCGTGACCGAAGTCGAGGTGACCTTCACTGCGCAGGGGCCGAACCAAACGCAGGTCGAGCTCGAGCACCGCGATCTCGAGCGCTATGGCGACAAGGCGCCCGCGTTTCGGAAATCGGTCGATTCTGCCGGCGGTTGGCCCAAGATCATCGAGGAATTCGCGACCGTGGCGGGAGCTCCGGACGCCGTGGCCTGAGCGAATCCGCGTCTGGCCCTGGACATGTCGGCGCCGCGACTTAGATCGATGATCTGTCCCGCGTGCTCCGTGTCGCTGTCGTGGCCGAGGACCCGCTCGTGCGGAGCGGTCTCGTCTCGCTGCTCGAATCGGATCCGGATTTCAGCGTTCTGAGTGAGCTCAGTGTGCCCAGCAGTGCGCGCCTCGCTGAAACTGGCGCCGCGCTCATTCTATTGGACTTGGGTGTGCGACGGCTCTCGGTCGAGCGCTCCTTCGTCACCGAGCGCACGCCGGTGTTGGTTCTCGTGCGCGACGCGGAAGAGGCGCTCGAGGCGCTCCACGCTGGCGCCCTTGGGGTGCTGCTGCGTAGCGTAGACGGTGAGCGCCTGCTGGCCGCGCTGCGCGCGCTCGCGAGCGGCGTAGCGGTGTTCGAGCCTGGACTGCTGCGCGGGTTGGTCGCGGGTCGCGTTACACCTGCGGACACGCTGACCTTGACCCCGCGCGAGACCGAAGTGCTCAACTTGATGGCGGAAGGCTTGAGCAACAAGCTGATCGCCGATCACCTGAAAATCAGCGATCACACCGCGAAATTCCACGTCAACGCCGTCCTGAACAAGCTCGGCGCCGGGACACGTACGGAAGCGGTCGTGCTAGCCGCGCGCCGCGGTCTGTTGATGCTTTGAACCAACCGCGCCTGGTTGGTCGTGCTCCTTACCTAGCCGATCAGGCAGGCATGCCCTGACCGATCGGGCGATAGCAAAGCGCGACGTGCGCGCTTAGCTTTCTGGCTATGACGAACCCTGCACAGAATTTCTCCGATGCTCTTGCAGACGCTGTCGAGCGCGTCAGCCCAAGCGTGGTGCGTGTCGAAACGAGCCGTGGGCGGCCAGCGAGCGGGCTCGCGTGGTCCACGGACGGCCTCGTCGTGACGACCGCGCATTCGCTCGACCGCGAAGACGGCCTAGAGCTTTATCTCGAATCGGGCGAAGCGCGCGCCGCGACGTTGGTCGGCGCTGACTCGGCGAGCGATCTCGCGTTGCTGCGCGTCGCTGGCGAGGCGCTCGTGACTCCCGAGCGCGCCCCTGCCGAAACGATTCGACGTGGCAGTATGGTGCTCGCACTGAGTCGGCCAGGGCGCACCGTGCGTTCGGCCTTGGGGGTGATCAACGCTTTGGCTGACGAATGGCGCGCGCCCGGCGGCGGCAAAATCGAGCGCTACATTCAGAGTGACCTCGACATCGAGCACGGGTTTTCTGGGAGCGCTCTGATCGACGCTTCGGGGCGCTTGATTGGACTCAATAGCGCCGGCCTGCTGCGCTCGACTCCGATCGCGCTACCCGTGTCCACGATCGAACGCGTGGTGAGCGCGCTACTCAGTCACGGGCGCATCCAGCGCGGCTACTTGGGCGTGAGCTCCACGTCGGCGCATTTGCCGCAGAGCTCGGCGGACGCCGCGGGGCAACGCCTCGGCTTGGTTCTGACCGGTTTGCAGCCCGGTGGCCCCGCGGAGCACGCGGGCTTGCTGCTTGGCGATGTACTGTTGAGCTTGGACGGAACTCGTCTCGAGAGCATCGCCGACTTGCAGGCGGCGCTGGAGGACCGCGTTGCTCACGCGGTGCCCGTCAAGTTGCTTCGCGCGGGCGGCCCGTTGGAGCTTTCAGTCAGGCCGAGCGCGAGGTCCTGAATGTCGCGGCTCAGCGAATTCTCCGACGAGCTCGAGAGCTTGGTCGCGAGCGCCGCACCGAGCGTGGTTGCCGTAGAACACGGGCGCGGTCAGGGTAGCGGGATCCTCGTCTCGGGGGACGGCTACGTCGTCACCAACGCCCACGTGGTGCAAAGTCGGTCGGACCGCGTGCGTGTGCGCCTCGCGGGCGGAGAGGAGCTGAGCGCCGACGTTGTCGGTGAAGACCGCGCTAGCGATCTGGCCGTTCTGCGAGTGAACGTCTGGAATTTGCCGAGCCTCGCGCTCGATGAGTCCCGACGCTTGCGCGTCGGTCAGGTCGTGCTCGCGATCGGCAACCCGCTACGCTTCGAGCGCTCGGTCAGTCTGGGCGTCGTGAGCGCGATCGAGCGCAGCTTGCCCGGCCCGGGGCGCCGGCCCTTCGAAGGCTTGGTGCAGACCGACGCCGCTATCAATCCCGGCAACTCGGGCGGCCCTTTGCTCGACGCGCGCGGAGCGGTGGTCGGCATCAACACGGCGGTGATCCCATACGCCAATGGGCTCGGTTTTGCGATTCCAGCTCACACTGCGGCGTGGGTCACGGCCGTGCTCATTCGCGATGGGCGCGTCGAACGTCCGCTCATCGGCATCGCTGCTCAAGGCGTCGATCTGACGCCCAAAGTGGCCGAGGAGCTCGGCCAGCATCGCGCGCTGCGCGTGCACTCGGTTGCAGTTGATTCTCCAGCTAGCGCCGCACGATTGAAGCCTGCAGATCTGCTACTCGGCGCCAACGAGAGCGCGCTCTTCAGCGTTGATGACTTGCAACGAGTGCTGGTCTTGTCCGGCGGGGCCGAGGTCGCGCTGCGCTTGGTGCGTAACGGCGAGCCGTTGTCACTCAGCGTAAAGCCTCGGCTGGGCCGTAAGGCCGCATAAAACGAAGCGAGCCGCGTGTAGCGGCTCGCTCTCACGTCTTTTTCGTCGAGAGTCAGCTCTGCGGTGCGGCGCTGGTCGGCATGCCGGCGTCTTTCCAGCCTTTGATGCCGGCGCGCATGACGCTCACGTCACTGTAGCCTGCGGCGGTCGCCCGGGCGGCTGCTCCGTCGGACGCGCGGCACTGCGTGCCGCCACAATAAAAGACGAGCTTGTCCGCCTTTGCCGCGGGTAGCACGCTGAGCGGATAGTCCTTGTGACTCGAGAGCAGCACCGCGCCGGGCACCACGCCGTACTGGTGACGAGTGTCGGCGTCGTTGGCATCGAACACGGTCGCGGTCTTGTATTTGATGAAGCTCGCGACTTGAGTGACGGTGACTTCCGGAGTGGCCTTGCCTTCGGCGTTGGCGGGTGCAGCAGCAGCAGGTGCCGTCTGATCACCGGTCGAAGACGAGGTCGAGTGGCAGCCTAGGGTGAGCGCGGCGCACGCAGCGCCCGCTAGCGTCAGTTTCGCAATTTGGATCAGCATGGCGCTAGTTTACGCCTGTTCCGGAAAGCGCAAATGCCGAGCGTGTGTCGTTAAGTTTCCCTGGCCTTCCTCGACAGTCCGCGCACCGCCACTCCGAGGCGATATTGCTCGCGGAGCATGGGGTCTCAATCCGACCCGGGCAAAAACTTCCGTCGCCTGCTCGGGGGACGGCGTGCAGCGGCGGTGTTCGCGCGCGCGACCTTTCCGGGTGTTGCCCGGGCTCGTCCTGCATTGAAATGGCTGCTGCAGGCGTGCGCTTTGGTGATGTCGAACGACTGGGCTAGACCCGGGTCCCCCCGCGTGCTGCTTGCCTTCCTCGTCGCTGTGTCGTCCGTCATGTTGGGCGCGGCTTTGTCATTCGTGCCTAGCGCTTCACGTGGGCTGCTGGGCTACATGCGGACCTTCGCCACGCTCTCCGCGGTGGCGGTCGTCGTGACCCATTTACTCCCGGAGGCGCTGCACGACCTCGGTGCGCTCTCCATCCTGCTGTTTCTGATGGGCTGGTTTGCGCCCGCGCTGGCCCACTTCATCGGCCAGCGATCGACGAGTGGCCGACCCGCACACGCGGTGCTCGAGGCTGGCTATTGGGGTTTGGTCGTGCATCACGTCGCGGACGGCATCGGTCTCGGTACGTACACTCGCTTACCCGCCGCCGAGGGCTCTCATCTCGATGTGGTCGTGGCTCTCGCCGCTCACACGGTGCCGCTGATTGCGGTCGTATCGCTCGCCTACCGCACCACGTTTGGGGCGCGTTCAGCCGTGACTCGCTCGCTAGGGCTGGCCTTGGCAAGCGTCTTCGGAATTGCGCTCTCGAGCTTGGTTGCGGCGAGCACCATCGACCGTTTTGCGCCGGTGATCGCCGCGATCGCGGCGGGCCTCTTGCTGCACGTGGTCACCCATGATCTGACGGAAGATCCGCCGCGCAGCGCGCGCTCGCGGGTCATCGATCTGGCGGTCGCCGGGTTGGGTGTCGCGGTGAGCTTGCTCGGTGTCGAGCGGAACGCGGATCCAGCGACTTGGGAATTTGTTCGGCACCTCGCGCTGCTCGCACGGCGTACGGCGCCAGCTATTTTGGTCGGCTTGGCGTTGGCGGCGCTCGCCCTGCGCTCGTTGCACCGCGGTTCGAAGTTCGCTCGCGTTGCACGGCCTTCCGGGGTGTTGGGTTTGGAGAGCGCGCTCCTCGGTGTCGCCTTGTTCGGCTTTGCGAGCACTGCGTTGCGCTTGCTCGTGACGGCGTTCGCACTGAAAGCGCTGGGCGCTGCGCCCGAGCTCGAGTCCGACGCTCAACACGACGCGCCGAGGGGCTGGCTTGCTCGAGTCTCCGAGACGCTGGCGCTATGCGGGCCGTGGCTGGTTTTGGGGCTGGTCGTGGGCGCATTGCTCTCGTCCGTCGGGTCGTCGCAGCTCAGTCGCAGCGTGAGTGGCTCGCTGCTCGAATTGTTCACGGTCGCGATCGTCGCCAACGTCACTCCCGTCTCGGCGCTTGCTGCGCTCTTGATCGCCGCGGGTGTGTCTGAGCTCGGCTGTTCCTCGGGCGCTGCGCTGCTCTTTGCAACCCTTGCGCCTCTGCTCGCTGAGCGGCATGCGAGAGCGTGGCAGCGGCTGGCGATGACGCTCCTGTGCTGTGTCGTGGCCTGGCTGAGCAATCTATCGCCGGCGATTGGGGTGCCGCTCGACGGCTCACTACCCGGGGGCAGTTTGGCCGCGATCGCGCTACTCGGACTCTTGCTCTGTGGCGTCTGGCAACGAGGTGCGCGCATTTGGCTGTCGAGCATCGTGCGCACGCCGGCTCATGAGCACGAGCACGCGCACGACGTGCACGGTCCTCATGGTCACGGCCACGGTCACTGAGCTCGTTCAGCCGACGCGCACGGCTTCGTCGATTTGCCGAGTGGCTTCGAGCAGCAAAGAATTTACCGACCGCGGTGGCGACACCAGCGATTCGCTCGGGTTCTGCCTAAACCAGAAACGACCATTTTTCCAGGTCAAGACCTCACGCAGCGACTCGACGGCGTCGATATCGTTTTCACTCGCGCGGGAGCCCACGACCGAGCCTTCTTCCAGCTCGAACGCGACGATCGAGCCGTCGTCGCTCTGAACCTTGAGGCGCCCGCTGCGGCGTTCGATTTCGATCATCGCCAGCACCGTGGACAAGGACATGTCGCCGATACTGCCGCGGATGGACGAGCCAGAAATCGCGCCGTCGGAGTCGTCCAAAGGCTCGCGCGCACTCGGGAAGTCGCCCGCTTCGTCGGCGCGCACCGGATGTGCGCTGCGAGGGGGCTCGGAAC
>DATHOI010000908.1:0-3249 GCA_035485095.1 Polyangiaceae bacterium
GCCGTGGCGCTCGGGCTCGCGTTCGGCAGCTTCTTGAACGTGGTCATCTATCGGCTGCCGCGGGGCGAGAGCTTGTCGCACCCGGCCTCACGCTGCCCGGGTTGTGGCGCGCCCATCCGCGCCTTCGACAACATCCCCGTGCTCGGTTGGCTGCTGCTCCGCGGGCGCGCGCGTTGTTGTCGGATTTGGATTTCGCCACGCTACCCGGTGATCGAAGCGTTGGGCGGGCTCTTGGCTTGGGCCATCGTGCGCGTGATCATTTTCGAGCTGCCGGATGAAACGGTATGGTGGAAGGTCGTGCTGCTGTTTGCGCTGTATCTGGCGCTTGCGCTCGGCTTACTCGCAGCGGCCGTGATCGACCTCGATCACATGTATTTACCCGACGCCATCACGATCGGCGGGGCAATGCTTGGCTTTTTGAGCGTGCCGATCCGCGGTGGCAGCTTCCAAGACGCGCTCTTGGGCGCAGCGCTGGGTTTTCTGATCGTGTGGCTGCCGTTCGATCTCATCTACGGGAAACTGCGTGGTTTGCCTGGCATGGGGCTGGGAGACGCGAAGTTGGTGATGCTCGCAGGCACCTGGTTCGGCTGGCGCGGGGCGCTATTCGCGTTGCTCGGCGGCGCGGTGCAGGCGACGTTCATGGCGCTGGCCGTGTTCCTCGCGCGCGGCAAGATCGACGAGCCCGATGCAGTGGTTCGAGAGAGAAAGGAATTGCAAGCGCTGCTCGAGTCGAGCGAGGGCGAGGCGCGCGCTGAGCTCGAACGCGAGATCGCGCGCGACCCACTCGCGTTCGAGCCCGAGGCGGGTTTTGGTAAGGCTCGCTTGGCCTTCGGTCCGTTTCTCGCGCTGGCCACTCTCGAGTACATGCTATTCGGGGACATCATCGTGCAACTGGTGTTCCCGTGACGGCGCGCGTTTCACTCTCGCTGGCCGCGCTGTCGATCGCAGCTTGCGGCGGCGCGCATCTGGTGACGGTACCGAGCGGCGCTCAGCCCACACAGGCGCAGCCGGTGAGCGTGGATTTTCCGCCGCCTCCGGCGAAGATCGAAGAGATCCCGCTCTCGCACCGGTCGCAGAATCGCTGCGTTTGGCGGGACGGCTTTTGGGACTGGACCGGGCGCCGCTGGGAATGGCAGGCGGGACGCGCCGTGCTGAGCCCGCTGGGTTGCCATTTCGCGCGGGCGAAACTCGAATGGACCGCGGATTCGCTCTCGTTTTATCGCCCTGCGTGGTACCCAGACCCGGCACAGAACCCCGCCCCCAAGAGCTGCGTCGAGGTGGCCTGCATTCCGGCCGCTGGCGGCAAGACACCCGAGCCCGACTGATCAGCGTCGCCCCGCGTTTTTCCGAGTCCAAGTGAGTGATCCGCAACCAGAGCCGTGGTCGATCAAACGGGTGCTCGCCTGGGCAAGCGATGACTTTCGACGCCGAGGCAACAAAAGCGCGCGGCTCGACGCCGAGCTGCTGCTCTGTGAAGCACTCGGCTTCGATCGCATCAAGCTGATCGTCGAGGCCGAGCGACCGCTCGCCGAGGCCGAGCTCGGCCGCTACCGGGAGCTCATCAAGCGGCGGCGCAATGGCGAGCCGATCGCGTACATCTTGGGGCGCCGTGAGTTTTTCGCGCTGCCGTTTCGCGTCGATCGCCGGGTCTTGATTCCCAGGCCCGACACCGAGGTGCTGGTCGAGACCGCGCTCAACGGCAGCCGAGCCAGACACTTGTACGGCCGCATGCTGGACTTGTGCACGGGCTCCGGCTGCGTCGCGATCGCGTTCGCCAAAGAGCGCCCCACGTGGCGCGTGACCGCGCTCGATCTCTCGACTGACGCCGCTAGTTTAGCGAGAGAGAACGCGCGCCGCGCGGGCGTCGCGCACCACGTGAGCGTGCTCGAGGGCGACTTGTTTGCGCCGCTGCCAAAAGCCGCACAGTTCGAGCTGATCACCGCCAATCCACCGTACATTCCGAGCGGCGACATCGCCGGTTTGGACGTCGACGTGCGCGACTTCGAGCCGCGGCTGGCGCTCGACGGTGGCGCCGACGGTCTCGCGATCATTCGCCGCTTGTTACAGGAGGCCCCACCTTACCTGACGCCGGGCGGTTTGCTCGCGCTCGAGGTTGGCTTCGACCAAGCTCCAGCCGTCGCCGCATTGTTCCAAGAAGCCGGCTTCGTCGAGGTTTCGCGAGCCAAAGATCTAGCGGGCATCGAGCGCGTGGTGAGCGGGCAGCGGAGCGCCTGAGTCGGCCTCGAAACGCGCGCTGCTAAGGACCACCCACGAAGGTCAACCGCGCTTCCACGAGCGCCGTGTGGACGTTCATGCTTTGACTCCAAGTCTGCAGGTATTCGACCGCGGGCCCGAACGTGAATCGCCAAAACCGCACGGGCTCGTAGGCGGCGCCAACTCCAACGACGCTCATCAGTCCGCCGTTGGCCGCTTCCCGAGTGCCGCCGCTAATTTTCATGCCGCCCGCGCCGAAGTCACCGAACACCGATAAATCTCGAAACGGGCCGCCTCGATAAAACAGCGGATAGCCCTCGACGTGAAACACGAACGCCGAGCCTTTGGCGTCCGCGTTCGCGTGCTTCAGACTTACGCTGTCCAAGCCCATGCCGAACACGAACCAATCTGTGAGTGCGCCGCCGAACCAGAGTCGATTCGCGCCGCCAATCCCGAATTTCGTGTTGCGCTCATAGTCCGGGTTGTTGAGCTTCGCGAGCTCGTTCGGGTAGCCATACGCGTTACCGAGCGCGAAGCCGCCCGAGATGCCGATCATGAAGCCAGAGCGCCGGGTAGCCACGACCTTGTAGCCGCCGTCCCAGTCGTTGTCGTCCGCATGCGCCTGACCCGCGAGCAAACCGAGACCGAGGAGGGCACACAGAAAGGCCGGGCGGTGCATGGGGCAGACCGATCTCGGACACTCAGGCCTCGGGGTCAACCCCGAGCAGCGTCCGAAGCGTCTAAACCGCCATTCCTGCGCCGGCCGCAACGGAGACCGGGCGCGAACGCTCGCAGCAATGTGCTCAGCGCCGCCGCTTCGCGATGGCGCGCGCCAACTCCAGAATTGCGTCCTGTAGCTCGGGAGGTGCGCTCTCCACCAAGCGCGCGGTCTCGATCGCCACCGGACCGAGCTCAGCGACACCGCCGACCAACTCGCCAGCCGGCACGCCAAGACCGTTCGCCAGAGACAGCACCGTGCTCAGCGAGGGATCGCGGCGTCCGTTTTCAACGGTGCCGATATAGTTCGGGGTGAGA
>DATHOI010000909.1:0-2242 GCA_035485095.1 Polyangiaceae bacterium
CGGCTACGTGAGCATTCACGAAGAACGCGTCGAGCTACCGGATCTCGAGAACCTGCGCGAGCTTTACGGCTTGCTCGGCGTCAAAGACCAGCTCCGCGGCCCGACACGCGAGCGAGGACAAGGTTGATGCGGCGTTTGGCCGGGTCCGTGCTGCTTTCCGCGGGCCTTTTTGCCTTGGGCAACTCGAGTTGCTCTTCGACCAGCGGAACCGGCCCTGGGGCCCACGACCCGGTGCGGATGAGCCAGAGCGAGTACGACATCGCACGGGACCTTTGGCTGCGCCGAAACCAACCGCGCGAGGCGCTCGCACACGCGCTCAAGGCAGTCGAGCTGGACGACAGCTACGCGGACGCCGCGCATTTGGTCGCATTGCTCTACCTGGACTTCTGCTCGCGCGGTCCCGCCGAATGCCGCCTGAGTGAAGCCGAAAAGCATGCTCGCCTGGCAATCAGCGACAAGCCAGACTTCCGCGAAGCCAAAAACACGCTCGCGGTGGTCCTGATCAACGAGAAACGTTACGCCGACGCGATCGCCGTTTTGAAGCCGTTGAGCGAAGACATCCTGTACCAGACCCCCGAAAATGCCTGGGGAAATCTGGGGTGGGCCTACCTCCAGCAGGGCGCGTTCGATCTCGCGATCGATGCGCTCAAGCGCAGTGTCGCCGCGCAGCCGCTGTTCTGTGTCGGCAGCTTCCGGCTCGGCCTCGCTTTCGAGCACAAACAGGAGTTCACGTCGGCCTTGGACGCGTTTACGCGCGCACTGGAAACAGAAGCTCCCGGGTGTAACTCACTCCAGGATGCGTTCGCCGCGCGCGCGCGTGTCCGCATCAAGCTGGGTGATTCGGACGGGGCCAAAGCAGATCTGGATCACTGCACGACCTTGTCTGGAAAGACCGATACCGGAAAAGAATGCAGCTCCATGCTGCAAAACTTCAAGTAATCTCGGGTCCCCCATGCCCACGGTCGGAACCTTCCTGCGCCAACTCCGCGAATCGAAGTCGCTGAGCGTAGAGGAGATTTCGCGTGCCACCCGCGTGCCTGCGTCGAGCGTGGAGCGCATCGAGGCCGATCGCTTCGACGAGCTACCAGGTGAAGTGTTCGTGCGCGGCTTCTTGAAGTCGTATGCGCGTTCATTGGGTGTGCCCGCGGAAGAGGTGCTCGCTCGCTACACCGCGAGTCGTCGCGTCGCATGGGTTACGCCACTACCAGTTTCGAGCGCGGCCAAGCCCGCGCGCACGCGTCGTTTTGGTGTGGCCATCGCCTTCGTGCTCCTGCTGATCTTGTTCACGCTCGCGCTCAGCATCGTGCTGAAGCCCCGTGGCGACGACATGCCTCAAGAGTTGTCGGTCGAGCCGCCCACGCACCAGTTCTGCTGAACCGTGCAGGCACGTCGCACGTCGAGTCAAGCGCGCGTCGCGCTTGCACTTCTGCTTCGTCGCGTCGAGTACGGCGAGAGCGACTTGGTCGTGACGTTGCTCACCGACACCATGGGCCGCATCTCGGCGTTGGCGCGCGGAGCCCGCAAGAGCGTCAAGCGTTTCGGCGGGGTGATTGAACCGATGCACACCCTCCGCATCGGCTTCGACGATCGCTCGGGCGCCGAGCTCGTGGCGCTACGCGAAGCCAAGCTCGAACGCGCGCGGCCGTTCTTGGTGACCAGCCTCGAACGCATGCAAGCCGCCGGACAAGCCTTGAATTGGGTGCGAAAGGCCGCGCCACCACGCACTCCCGAGCCGGAAGTTTGGGCAGCGATGGAGACCTTGCTCGATCAACTGGCCGATCCGCACGACCCAGTGCCGCCCCGGACACGGCTAGCTGCCAGCGGCGTGCGCCTGCTGTCCGCTTTCGGTTGGGGCATCGACTTCGAGCGCTGCGTGAGCTGCGGCAAGGTCGCGGCCCCCGGCCAAACCGCCGCCGTGGATGCAGCGCGCGGGGGACTCGTGTGTAGAAACTGCGGGGGAGCTCGGCGACGCTTGTCGGGCGCCGAGCGCGCCGCGCTGAGTGCTGCCGCGAACGGCGGGGCTCTCGACGACGAGAGCGCGGCGCTCGCGCTAGAGCTCGTCGAGCAGGCGCTGAGGGCCCACGGCGGCATCGAATGACCGAGCGGGGCGCCTCCCAGCCGGGTCCGCGTGCGATCGACAAAACTCGTCAAAAGCACGAGGGCAGAGTAGAGGCTCGTAGCGTGAGCCCCCAGAGCGAACAGAGAAAGATCACCGGCCGCGCCGGGATCGTCGCGCTTGGGA
>DATHOI010000910.1:0-4597 GCA_035485095.1 Polyangiaceae bacterium
TGATGTACGCCGGGGCCGGCAACAGCGGAACCGATCAAGGCATTCAAAATGTGCTCAACGACTCCCCGTCAGGTGCGCAGAGCAGCTTCATGAGCTCTATGGTCACCGAGGCCAAGAACAAGGGCTATGACGGCTACAATCTAGACTGGGAAGTTGGAAATACGGGTTCCGACTACAGCGCCAAGCTCGTGAGCTTCCTGACCGCCTTCAAGAGCGCACTCAACCAGGAAGGGATGTTGCTCACGATCGACGTCGCCGGTTGGTACACGAGCCAGTGCTCGTCTTCGGGCGGATCCGCCTTGGTCGACTTGACGAAAATCGGCCCGAGCGTCGACCAAGCGATCATCGAAGACTACGCGGGCACCTTGGGCAGCCCCGTGCAAACCTGCGCCTCGGCGACGAACAACAACTCCAAAGATTGCGGGGATTCGAACTTCGTCAGCGGGCTCAATGTGATGTGTGACATGCCGTCCAACGTGGTCAACATCGGGATCATCTATTCCGCGAACAACGGAGGCGCTGACTCCTACACCTCCGCCGCGCTCAACGCCGTGACCGCCTACGGCTACAAGAACGTTGCCGTTTGGCCGGACGACTTTGGCTTCTTCTCGCAACAGTCCTGGTACTCGGCGCTCGCTACGTTCCTCGGTAACTAGGCCCACGCGGGGAACTCGCCGCACCCTGGGACAAGCTCGAAGTCATCTTCGCGCAAGTCGAACCAGACTGCTTGCGCTTGCGCCCTCGGAAGTTTCGACGTAGCCGTGCCCGGTGAACCAAGGGTGGACACTTGCTGTTTGCGGTGTGGCGCTTGCCAGCTGCATGGCCCCGGCGGCTTCGCCAGCACCGGGCAGCGATGACCTTCCGGATGTTCCGAGTATTTTTCGCGAGATAGCGCGCATTCGACAGCTACCTCGGCAGGCGCAGCCGCCGGTTGAGTTCTTGCGTCGAGCACAGTATCTAGCGGCCGCCCGGACTCCTTCGTCCGCGCGGTCAAGGGGGGCGCTCGAGCTGCAGGACGAGCTCGGGCTCGTTCCCAGTGGCAGCGACCTGCGCGTCGAAGAGCTGCGTCTGCTTTCGTCGGACGGGTTCTACGACCAACGAGATCACACGGTGTACGTGCTCGACGATCCGCCGCGTCGCCTCCCGTTCGCGGAAGAACGCGTGCTGGCCCACGAGTGCATTCACGCGCTACAAGATCAAAACGGGCTTTTCAGCGTGCGTTTCCCGGGGTCGACCGACGGCATGCTCGCGCAGCAAGCGCTCATCGAGGGCGACGCGACGCTCGGTGAGCTGCTGTATGAAGAGCGCAATTGGCACACGCCAATTCGCAGAGTTGCCGATCGAGTCATGCGCGGCTTTGCGATGGAGCCGATCTCCCGCCAGATATTCGTACGCAATCCGGCCTTGGCCAACGCTCCTGCGGTTCAAAAGGAGGTTTTGCTCTTCCCTTACCGGGGTGGTGCGGCCTTCGTCGGCGCGCTGCTGAGTGTCGGCGGTTACGGGCTCGTGGCCAAGGCGTTTGCTGCCCCTCCCGTTTCCACGGCGCAGGTCCTGCACCCCGAACGCTACGCGCGCGGCGAGCTCCCACTGTCGATCCCCGAGCCAGCTCCGCCTCCAGGCTTCGTTGCTGCGCAAAGCGATGTCCTCGGCGAGCTCGTGACACGCTCCCTGCTGCTGCGCTGCAACAAGGCACTGGATTCGATCAAAGCTGCCGAAGGCTGGCGCGGCGATCGCGTCGTGAGCTTGCACCAGGGTGGGAGTACGCTTACGGCGCAGCAGTGGGTCCTTGAAACCGAGCTGGACGCTCGCGAGCTTGCGGTTGCGCTCGAGAAAACATGCCCGTTGGCGCCGTCGACCGGCATCGTGATCCAAAAAGGCACACGTGTCGCGGCAGTGCGGGGAGGCGCGGAGTCGGTCGAGACCTCACTCGCGGAGACTTGGCTCGCCGTGCCGTTGCTGACGCCCGAAACTGCGCGGCCGCTAGGTGAGGTCGACCTGAAACCGATCGCCGCCCAGCCGGACGAACCGAGCTATCTGACCGACGGCTGGCTCCGTTATCCTGCGGCTGGCGTGGAGCTGCGCATTCCGCCTGGGTTCAAGTGGTCGACCCGAGCTGGCGTCGAGCTCACCGACGGCGGCCTCGACGCAACGACGTCGCTACGCATCACCCTGAGCCAATACTTCCCCGGCGCCACCGAGCAAATCCTGCTGGGTGTGAGTCGAGCGATGGCGAGCGCGATCTCATACAGTAACGTCGTGCGGATTGGCGATCCTTACGCGATCAAGACCGAGCTCGGTGACGCCATGGCCCAAGACTTCGAGCATGATGGCACGATGTGCAGCGGGCGAGTCGTAGCGGTCCCACTCTGCCGCGGCGAAATCATGCTCTCGGTCGTGCAGACCTGGACTGACACCAGCAGCGCGAACAAGCTGAAACGGGCAGTCGAGAGCCTAGAAGAGATCCCGTTCTCGACCTACTGCGACCGCCTCACGCGCTGAGTGCTCCGGAGGCGAGCTCTTGCGGGTCGATGGTCCTCTCGTGCAAGCGAGGGATTCTTTCATATTGGGGAAGAGTGTCTACGCGCTTGCGTGGCTTCCGAGAGCGCCGGCCGGGGCGTAGGCCTGTCTGATGAACAACGCAAACCGAGTGGTCATCGTCACGGGCGCGTCGCAGGGTATCGGAGCGGGTCTTGTCGCGGGCTACCGCCGACTTGGATTCGGCGTCGTTGCCACGTCGCGATCGATTGCACCTTCGAAGGATGAGCGCGTGCTGGCGATCATGGGCGACATCCGGGATCGCGCAACGGCGCAGAAGCTCGTCGCGGCGGCCAAAGAGCGCTTCGGGCGTGTGGACACACTGGTCAACAACGCCGGCATTTTCTTGGCCAAGCCGTTCACCGAGTACACGCAAGAGGAGTTCGAGGCGGTGACCGCGACCAATGTCGCGGGACCTTTTCACATGACGCAGAGCGTTCTTGCGGAGCTGCTCTCACAGCAGAGCGGGCACATCGTCAACATCACCGCGTCGCTCGTCGATCAACCGTTGGCTGCAGTCCCCGCAGGCCTGGCAGCCCTGACCAAGGGCGGTCTGAACGCGCTCACCAAGTCGCTTGCGATCGAGGTCGCGAAGAGGGGAGTGCGAGTGAACGCCGTTGCACCCGGCATCATTAAAACGCCGATGCACGGACCGGCCAGATACGACTTTCTTGCTAAGTTGATGCCCGTGGGACGCATGGGCGAAGCACAGGACATCGTCGACGCGGTTCTCTATCTCGAAGCCGCGTCTTTCGTCACCGGTGTGGTCTTGCACGTCGACGGGGGCGAGGCGGCAGGCGTTGGCTGACCATGAAAGGCCCGCATTCGCTGCCTGGCTCGACGGGCCGCCGCGACGGGGCCGACTGATTCTTCCGTATTTTGGAAGAGTGTCTGCACGCTTCCGCAGCTTCCGGGAGTACCGGCCACGGGCGTATGTCACTGGCACACCGCAGGCGTGAGTTGACCGTCGGTCGGCTCGGCGCTTGCCCTGACAATATCGGTCCGGAACAGGACAATGAAAATGATTCGCAAGAGCATGACGGAGTGGCAGGGTGACGGTCCCCACGGCAAAGGTTCTCTGAGCACCGAGAGCGGCGCTCTCCGCGAGCTGCCCTATTCATTCAAAACGCGCTTCGAAGCCGGCGGCGCCGCAACGAACCCCGAGGAGCTCCTCGGCGCGGCGCATGCGGCATGCTTCGCCATGACCGTAGCGTTCGTACTGACAGAGGCCGGTCACGCGCCGAAACAGCTCAAAGTCGCTGCAGCCGTCGAGATCTCCAAGGTCGGCGCGGGGTTCTCCATTACGTCCATCGCACTCGAGCTCGAGGCGCGCGTCGAGGGCCTCGGCAGCGACCAATTCCGGGCACTCGCCGAGGCCGCAAAGACCAACTGCCCGGTATCGAAAGCGCTTTCCGGGACTCCCATCTCTCTTAGCGCACGGCTCGCCTAGTAGGCTTTGCTCGAACGCGCTCCGGGCGGCAAGCAACCAACCAACGGAAAGAGGTCACGCATGGACTCACGCTTGTTGATGACGATGCAGGTTGCATTGGCCGACCCGCAGAAGCTCGGCCTGGTGCCTCACGGCACTCGGGTTACGGCACCGATCGCAGCTGGCCACTTCGAGGGTCCGAGACTACGTGGAAAGGTGCTGCCTGGCGGCGGCGATTGGACGCTCCTTCGAGCTGACGGCGTCCTAGAGCTCGACTTGCGCGTTACCCTCGAGACCGACGATGGCGCTCTGATCCACATGACGTCCTTCGGCCTTCGTCACGGGCCACCCGAAGTGATCGCTGCGCTCGCGCGGGGCGAGAGCGTGGACCCCACGACGTACTACTTCCGGACTACACCGCGCTTCGAGACCGGCCACCCCAAGTACGCGTTCTTGAATCGTCTCCTCGCCGTGTCGAGCGGCGACCGGCGCCCCGGGGGCCCCATTTATACCATCGACGAGATTTTATGAGGCTCTCGTGCGCCAGCGACGAAGAAGCATCCTCGAGCTCGCCGCGTTTTCTACGCTCGTCGGATGCGTGCGGCAGAACATCCTGGCTCCTTCTCCCTCAGC
>DATHOI010000911.1:0-6488 GCA_035485095.1 Polyangiaceae bacterium
GCCTGCTATCAGCGCGGTTTGGCCGAAAATCCCGACGCGGCAGGTAGCATCAAATTGACGATCCGCGTGGGCGCCGGCGGTGAGGTTGCGGGCGTTAGCGCCTCACAATCCGGGTCGTTGCCAGCAACCGTGGTTTCTTGCGTGCAAGCGCGCGCTCAAGCGGCTCAGTTCGACGCTCCCGAGGGCGGAAGTGCCGTGATCGCCGTGCCTGTCACGTTCGTGAAACAGTGAGGGGTCAGCGGCAGCGCGTCTGAACCGCGTCTGAACGCAGCGCAACGGCCAGGCATCTTAGTTAGTTGGGGCGTGGCACTTCTGCCCCGGCCCTATGGCTGAACTGCCCGAAATTGAAGAGCTTTTTCAGTGCTGCGCTGCGTTGACACCGAAAATATAGGTTCATATACTGCGCAGGCTTTTGAGAAGTCCTGTTGAGGGAGGCTTGGTAGCAAATGCGAGCATCAATTAAAGCTTGGGCACTGTTGGCCGCCGGTAGCGTGTTGTGCTGTTTCGGTGTCGCCCTCGCGCAGAGCAACACGCCTGACGCGGCGATCGAAATCAACTCGCAGCACGACGCGAATTTGTCGCTGCCGCAGATGTTGCAACGCGCTCGCGAATACAAGCCGATGATGGACAACGACGCGATCTCGGTGCAGCGCCAAGCGAGCGAGGCGAAGCAGCAGCATGACGTTGTGAAGTCGCTGTGCTTGAGCGACAAGCTCAGTCAGATCCACGTTGCCGTGAGCACTGCCTCTGGTCGCATCGACACGTTGTCCGCCGCCGTGAGTCACAACGATTCGGACCGTGCGAAGCATGAGTTCACCGTCATTCAGGTGCTGAAGGATCGCTCGTCTGCGCTCGTCGCCGAAGCCAACCAGTGCATCGGTGAGGAGACAGGCTTCATCGGTGATTCGACGGTGACGGTGACGATCGACCCGAGCATCCCGAACACGGATCCCTCTGACTTCCCGAATAACCCGATCGTGAGTGAGCCTCCGGTTCTCAGCAGCCCGACGATGTGACACCGATCAACTCTCCCTTCGTTGCGGTACACCTCCCCACTCCCCTTTGACTAACCCCGATCGGTCCCATGAAGTTCCGCCTTACGCTTGCGGCGACGCTGCTCCTCGGAGCCCTACCGCTCAAAGCTCACGCTCAGATGCAACCTTGGCTGGCGAACCGCCAGTACGGGGAGGGCATTGGTGTACGCGTCGGCGACCTAGAACTGCACCCGGGCATTGCGGGGCAGGTGGGTTACGACTCTAACTATTTCTTGCGCGCGCCGCAGGAGAACCCGATTGCGGCCTACCGGCTGATCATCACGCCATCGATCTCGCTCGAGACGCTTGGTGCGCAGCGGCGAGACGGGTTGAGTCCTGCGGGCCCGGCTCCGTTGCAGTTTCGGGCCAACGCATATGTTGGCTACAACGAGTTGGTCGCTGCAGATTCGAAATATTCGACCCAGGTGCAGGATCAACGCCACCTCGATGCCGGCACGGACCTGAGCCTTAGTCTCTTTCCCACCGGTCAAGTCGGTGCGGATTCATACTTCAACTTCGTGCGCACGGTGCAACCGTCGAATGACACGAACACGGAGAATGCATTCAACCGCGATGGCATTCGAGTCGGTGCAGGCGCGACGTGGCGGCCCGGCGGCGGACTCTTCAGTTGGCGGTTGGGCTACGAGCTTCTGTACAATTACTTCGAGCTGGCGCCATACCAAGACCTCAACAACTATCAGAACCAGATCAATATGCGCGGGAGCTGGCGCTTCCTTCCGCGCACTGCGCTACTGTATGAGGGCGCCTATACTTGGGTCACCTACGCGAGGAACACCGTGCAGGGCGACGGCGCTATCGCGAGCTCGCGCATCGGTCTCAATGGTCTGATTACGAACCATTTTGCGCTCCTCGCGCTGGTTGGCTGGGCGGGTACATTCTACAATGGAGGTACTGCCGTGGCTGCCGCCCCGCCGCAGCAATTCGATTCGATCATTGGGCAAGTCGAGCTCAAGTGGTTCCTGTCTGGGCAACAGGGGCTGGACGTGACTTCTGCTCCGGTCGGGTTGTCCTGGGTGGCGCTCGGCTATACGCGTGATGTGAACAACAGTTACCTCGGCGACTTCTATCAACGCGATCGCGGTTACGCGCAACTCAGCTACTTGCTGGGGGGCGCGTTCGTGGGCGGCTTAAGCGCGGGCATCGCGAATCTCGCCTTCCCGGATTCTCCAGAACACTCGGCCTTTTCGGAGCAACGCTTCGACGCTAGCTTGTTCGCTGAGTACCGCGTGAGCAATACGTTCGGTCTCAACGCGACCGTGAACTATTTGGACAATATCACGGGCGTGTTCATTCCACCGGGCGGCACTGCGGCGCCAGCGGCCGCGCCGGTGGCAGGAGCACTCCCTGGCGACTACCTCGCCTTTCAGCAGTGGCAAGCGTTCCTCGGCGTTCGCTGGTTCCTGTAAGTACGATGCGCTCGTTTCGCTGGATGCCTAACGCCATCCGGGTGTTCTTGTGCGTGCTCGCCGCTTTGGCTGTGGCGTGCGGTTCGGGTGCCCCCGTTCGCACGCCGAGCTTGCCGCCGCCCAGTGAGCGCAACGTGATCGGTCCGGGTGACATCTTCACGATGGACATCGTGGGCGAGAAAGATCTGCCGCGCGAGTATCAGGTGGCGTCGGACGGCACGGTTGACCTGCCCTATGTGCATACGGTGAAGGTCGCCGATCTAGAGGCGCAGGAAGTGGGGCGCTTGATTCGCGACAAGCTCATTGAGGCCAAGGTACTCGCCGACCCGAGCGTCGTGGTTCAAGTCCGGGAGTTCGCGAGTCGTCAGGTCACGCTGCTGGGGCAGGTCGCGAAACCTGGCAGCTATCCGCTGCTTCCGGGGATGACGATGATCCAAGCGATTTCGCAGGCGGGTGGGCTCTCTGCGGTCGCCAACTCGGATCACGTGAATTTGACTCGTAAAGTTCCGAACGGAAAGCAAACGATCGTGGTCAGCGTCGGCGATATCATCGACGGCAAATCGCCGGACATTCCGCTCCAGGCTGGCGATCAGATCTACGTTCACGAACGTCTGTTCTGAGCGGAGCGCACCCCGCAACGCGCGGCCTAGCGCGGCGCAAAACGGAGCGCGAGCAATGTTCGCCACGCGGGTTCGGTGACACCCAGAAAATGCGCCGTGCTGCTGCCATTCGAGGTGGCTCGTGTTTCGCTCGAGAACGGCAGGCCCGTTCCGATCGAACCCGAGAGCGACCACTCGTCGTCGGGGCGGAACGATGAATGTACGGCGAACAGCCACTCGGCAGGAAACAAGGTGACACCCGTCACGGTCGAGTCGGCCGCCGATGCTCGACTCGACCCGAGTGGGGGTAGGCCGAAGCCTTCGAGACTCAGAAAGAGCAGCCCCCGTGCGAGTAGATCCACGCCCGCGCCGAGGCCCACAAAACCCTGATTTCCTAGGCGAACATCGCCAAATTCTGCCGAGCCGCGCAGGCGTGCTCCAAGACCGAGACGGAGCGCCAGCCGCGATATTTGCCAGCCCAGCGTTGCGCTTGGCGCCGCGGCTAGCGTGCGTTCGCCGGCAAATGCGGCTTCGTTTCCGAGGGGCACGGAGACGTCGAGCGCGAGGCGTAGTCCGAGCCCGGGTCGGGCGAGCGCGCTGTCCAGAGAATAGGCGACACCGAGCCGCGGATCGCGGAGTGCGCTTTGCTCGACCGGCGGCGCGGATTGCGAGCTGATGCCACCGGCTCCCGCGCCGCTTTGATACAGTCGCGTCGGTAGTACCAGCGATAGATCGAGATTTTCGAGCGCGCCGACGTCGAAAAGCAGCGAGGTGTCGAGCGCGTAGTCGACGATGTGCACGTCACGGCCACCGGCATCAGGTGACGCGACGTGCACGACGACGGGGTCGTGCAATAGCTCCGTGGCCAAACCGACACTCATCTTGCCCGGAGCGTCTGCGCGTGTGCTCGGCAGCGTTACGAACTCGGTTTGACCGGCAGGCAGCCAAAGCGAATTGGCGTCGAAGCAGCCACTCGTCGAGGCGCAAGATTCTGCTCGAGCGTGTTGCGTGGTGAGCGAGCTCAATGCCACGAGCAACACGCGAAAGCCCGTGTTTCCGAGCCTAGTATCGCGATGGGTCGAGCGCACGGTGAGCACTTTACACGGCTCTCGTGCTAATAGTCCGGCCCGCGATGATCAGCGCAGGAACGCCATTGGTGCTGGGCTCTGCGTCGCCCCGTCGGCGCGACATTTTGCAAGGGCTCGGCTTGTGCATTCGTGTGGCGCCCGCCGATATCCCAGAGCACGTTCACGCTGGTGAAGCGCCGCTTTCGTACGTGGAGCGCATCGTCCAGGAAAAACTTGCCGCGGTGGCTGCGCGTGTCGAGACGCCATTTTCGGGTCTGCTCGTGGCCGACACGATCGTGGTGATCGATGGTGAGGTGCTCGGCAAACCCACGGACGTGATGGACGCCGAGCGGCTTCTGACGCGGATCGCAGGTCGCGTGCACACGGTTTACACTCGCTATGCCATCAGCCTACCGGGCGCGCCTGACCTCTCTCGCGCCGCGCGCACAGTGGCGACAGAGGTCCAATTGCGCGCGGCCTCTGGGGAAGAGCTCTCGCGCTACGCTGCCAGCGGCGAGGGGCTCGACAAGGCGGGCGCGTACGCCGCGCAAGGGCTCGGCGCGTTTCTGATTGAGCGCATCGCCGGCTCGTACAGCAACGTGGTTGGGCTGCCCGCGTGCGAAGTGGTGCTCGATCTGCGGGCGCTGGGATTGATTGAGCATTTCCCCTGAGGTGCCTGGCGTGAAAGCCGCTGCGACGGAAGCGCAGGCCAAGTCGACGGCCAGTCCGCACTTGAGCGATGCTCTGTGGTTGGCGACGTTTGCGCTCGTGATCCGCGCGCTGGTCGTGTTCTGGGCGCGGCAGCGCTTTCCCCCGGCGGACGACGGTACCTTCTATCACGTGGTCGCTCAGCGTATCGCGCACGGTGCTGGCTACACGTGGCTCTGGCCAGATGGAGCGGTCACCTACGCGGCGCACTACCCGGTTGGATACCCGGCCTTGATAGGAGCGGCCTATGCCGTTTTGGGTCCTTGGCCGGTCGTAGCGATGAGCGTCAACGCGCTGCTTGGAGCGCTGTCGGTGTTGGCGGGGCAGCGCATCGTCATTCGCGCCGGATCACGAGCTGCTGCGCTGGTCGCGGGGCTGCTACTCAGTCTGCACCCGGGACTCGTCTTCTATACGCCCGCGTTGATGACCGAGGGGGTCGCGGCCGAGCTCATGGTGATCGCTGTTTGGCTCGCTCTACGGGTGAGCGAGCGGCAGCGTCCAGCCTGGCGATTGGTCGCGCTCGGAGTGTGCGCCGGCGTCTTCACACTGATTCGACCACAGCTCGTCGTGATGGCGCCGCTCCTCGGTTTCTTTGCCCTGAGTCGCTACGAAACGCGCTACGCGGAGCGAGCTCTGCGAGCGTTCCTAGTCACCTGGATCGCTGTCTGTTGCTGCTTGCCTTGGACGATCCGCAACTGCAAACGCATGGACCGTTGTGTCTTCGTGAGCGCCAATGGGGGTTGGAATCTGCTGATCGGCTCAGCGCGCGAAGCGAACGGCGCATGGCGGCCAATCGAAGGGGACAGCGTGCCGGAAGCGTGCCGCAACGTGTTTGGCGAAGCCGACAAGGATCGCTGTTTCGGCCGGGCCGGCTGGCAAAAAATCATGCGCGCGCCTGGAGCCTTTCTGGCGTTGGTCCCGCGCAAATTGTCGGTGACCTTCGACTACTGGGGCGCCCCAGGGCACTACCTTCACACCTCGAACTATCAGGCGTTCGACGAGTCCTGGAAGCTGCGGCTGGGCGCGCTGGAGACCGCGTGGGAACGCCTAGTGCTCTTGGCCGCCATTGTTCAGGCGGCATGGTCGCCGTTCGGCCGGGCACCCCGCCGTTGGGCGGTGGGAGCCGCTGCCAGCATCTTTGCGCTGCTACGAGCCGGCTGGCTCGGTTATCTGGGGCTCGTAGCGACGACTCTGCTCTCCGGCCGGGAGCTTCTGCGACGCCCAGTTGCTGCGCTCACCGCGAGCCTGGTGCTCACGACGGCGCTCACGCACGCCGTATTCTTCGGTGCAGGCCGGTATGGGTTCGTGTGTGCAGCTCTGCTCTGCGTGGCGGCCGCGGGTGAGCGCTCCGCGCCGGCCGGATCGCCGAGCTGACGCCCGGCTGACCTGATGTGAGAGTCTTTTGACAGCGATGGCTAGAAGCAGCGATACTGCTTGGAAAGGAGTTTCTGCCGGATGCCGCTGATTGAGACTGAAGAAGCCGCTCGCCGCCTCGCGCGCGCCATCGCGAGCGATTTGTCTCTCTACAACGAAGAGAAAATCATTCGTGGCATCGAGGGGGACTCCCTGTTCGACCAACTCGGTGAGGAGATCGAGGAAGGCCGCGCTCTGTTCAAGAGCCGCGTGTCTCCGGATCTGTACCATCGGAATTTC
>DATHOI010000912.1:0-7426 GCA_035485095.1 Polyangiaceae bacterium
GTCCTCGTCAGTGCGGTCATCGCCAGCGGCGCAAACCGCGCGGCCCGGGCCAAAAGCTGCCAGTGAATCGCGCGTCGCAAGGCCCTTGTCGATGCCTTGCGGGCGCAGCTCGATGACTTTGCGGCCGCCTAGGATGGACACGGGCAGCTGAGCCAAGTGCCTCACCAAGTGCACACGCAGCTCGCGGGCCAGGTGCACACCCAGATAAGGATCCGCATTGCGGTAGTGCCAGGCCAACCCAGCGGTCTTCTGCTCGATGCGCGCGCCGGGTGCGCGCTCGACGTAGGTCTGCAAAATAGCGCGCGCGTCGCTCATCCAGCCGAGTGCCGCGGGATCGATGTGACACTTCCAGGTCGCCTCGCTACTCAACTTGGTCCATACCCCGTGCTCGGCGACCAGATCGATCGGCAGCATGCCGAGCCATGTCGCGAGCGAAGCTTGGGCGCGGCCGCTCACCACGCACATGCGCACCCCCGGCAACGCCGCGAGCGTGGCGAGCAATTCGACGAGCGCCGAATCCGGGCGCGCCAAGTCGAAATTTCGAGCGATTGGCACGAGCGTTCCATCGTAGTCGAGCGCCAATACGACCTCGGGGCGAAGCGCGAGCTCGCCAGCGAGGGCGTCGAGCGCGGGCGTGTCACGCCGCAGATCGCGCGGCTCCGGCTGGTGCTCGCTGGCTTCCAGCTTGTCCACGAAAGACTTTGCCCAGAGCTCTACCGGTCGCGCGTGCACCTTGTCGCGCAGCGCCGCCATGCGCTCGCGCCGTTCGTGCTCCGGCATCTTCAACGCGCGGTCGAGCGCCTCGGCCAAGTCTCGAACGTCGTACGGATTGACCGTCAAGGCCTCGCCCAGCTCGCTCGCCGCGCCCGCGAGCTCGCTCAAAACGAGCACGCCGTCGCCGTCACTGCGCGTCGCGACGTATTCCTTGGCGACCAAGTTCATACCGTCGCGCAGCGGCGTGACGACCATGATGTCCGCCGCGCGGTAGCTCGACACGAGCTCGTCCGCGCTGACCGTTTGGTACAGGTAGTGAATCGGTGACTCGTGAAGCGATGCGTTCGCGCCGTTGATTCGCCCGACCAATTGCTCCACGTCATGGCGCAGCGCTTTGTATTGCTCGACGTTCTCGCGTGACGGCACTGCGATCTGCAAAAGCCGCGCTTTGCCGCGGTATTCCGGGCTGCGCTCCAACAGCCGCTCCATGGCTAAGAGCTTCCGCGGGATGCCTTTCGTATAGTCTAGGCGATCGACGCCTAGCAGTAAGTGGGGCACGCTCTGCGCCTGGCGCAGCTCGGCCGCTTTTTGGATCGCGCCCTCGCTCTCGGTCAGGCGCTCGAAGTGCGCGGTGTCGATGCCCATCGGAAACACGCCGAGCGACACTTGGCGTCCTTCGACATCGACGTGATCGAGCTCTGGTTCGATGCCCAGTGTGCCCAGCAACGCGTCGCCAAAATGACGCGCGTAGCTGAAGGTGTGAAAGCCAATCAGATTCGCACCGAGCATTCCGCGCAACAACTCTTCGCGGTGCGGCAGAATGCGGAAAATTTCCGATGACGGAAACGGGATATGCAGGAAAAAACCAATGCGCGCTCGCGGCAAGCGGCTTCGCAAAATCTGGGGCAAGAGCAAGAGGTGGTAGTCGTGGATCCAGATCAGATCCTCCTCAGTGGCCTCGGCGCAGACTGCGTCGGCGAAGCGCTCGTTGACCGCGGCGTACTCGGCGTAGTCTTCGACGACCAGCGGCAAGCGATCGACGAGGTAGTGAAATAGCGGCCAAATGACGCTGTTCGACATGCCCTCGTAGAAACGCACCGCCTCCTCGCTCGATAGGTAGACGGGCGTCGCGGAGTGCTCGGCGAGCCGTTGATTGAGCACCTGGCGCTGCTCCTCATCCGGCATTCCGCCCGGCCACCCCACCCACGAGGTTCGTTCGGCCTTGGCGAGCCCTCGCATTCCGGTCGCAAGGCCGCCGCTGCTCGGTTGAATGTTCACCTTGCCGTCGGACAGGTCGACCGACACGGGCAAGCGGTTCGCGACCAGAATCAAGCGACCCATGCAGCACTCTTTGCAGGAGTCGGGCCGAAGCATGCTCGCGAGAATTGGTTCTCCGCTCGTCTCAATGGACGAAATTGAGTGGCACTTCGCCTCAGTTGCGGTTCTGGCGTTCTGAGCTGTGGCGAGCTGCGACCGAGGCGCTCGTGATGCCGTTCGCCGGAGCTAACCGCTGCGATAGCCGGTGACGAGCGCTTGAGCGAGCTGTCCCCAGCCGTCGACCGTCACGAACAGAAGCAACTTGAAGGGCAAGCTCACCTGAGTCGGGTTCATCATCTGCATGCCGAGCGCCAAGAGCACGTTCGAGACCACGAGATCGATCACCAAAAACGGCAAGTACAGCGCAAAACCCAGCGCGAACGCCGCGATCAACTCGCTGACGACGAATGCCGGGACCAAGATCACGAAGTCGTCGCGAGCCACGAGGTAGCGTTCAGAGGCGGGGCGCGCAGCCCGCCCGATTTCGAAAAATCGGCCCTTTTCACGGTTGGACGCGTTGGCCTTGAGGAAATCCCGGATCGGCTCACGCGTGGCCTGAAAAAGCTCGATCACCCACGCGCTCGTGTCGCGCGGCGCGCTCGGTTCGAAGAGCGGCGCGGCGCGCTCCTGAATGCGCGTTCCGACAGGCGCCATCGCGAGCAGCGTGAGCGCGCCAGCGAGGGCCGTGATCACGGTGCTCGATGGGATGTTCTGCGCGCCGATCGCGCCGCGCACGATCTGCAGCACGGTCGAGATCTTCACGAACGCGGTCAACGTCATGAACGCGAAGGGCAAGAGCGCGGCCAATGCCAAGATCACGACGAGCGTGATCGGGCGCATGAATGCGTCGTCGAGCGCTGGCGCTTGCGTTGGCGCTGCGAATGCCAGGCTAGGTATGAGCAGCGCGGCGACGCCGAGACTAAGGCTTCTTGCCAAACGCACGACGGAGCACCTCCCGAAACGAACCACCACTGTCGCTCCCGATCTCCGCGAGCTGGAGAGAGCCGTCGCTGACTTCTCCGAGCTTCGCGATGCCGGCCTCGCTCGCGCCCACGACGTAAATCGTCGCGCCGACGCGCACCAGGTACACCGCCCGTCGCGCATCGAGCGGCAGTCGCCCCACGAGCTCGAGCGGCCCTCCCGAGCGCCCCATGCCCGCCTTGCGCGCCCCCAACAAAACCAGCACCGCGAGCGCCACGATCGCCAATAGTGTGACGAGCGTTTCGATCACATAGTGCGTGAGCGGCGTCATCCCGGACGCGAGGCTAACACCGTCTGCCACAATCCGTCTCTTCGCGTGCCGGTCAGAGTGAGTTGCGAAGCCCGCCCGAGCACCTGCCCGCAAAAACCTGGCGGATACCATTGACGCGCCTACTTCAAAAAGCTACCCCACCGGGCCAAACCTCGTGCCTCTCGTAGTTCAAAAATTCGGTGGTACTTCGGTCGCCAATCTCGACCGGATGAGAAACGTTTCCGAGCTGGCGCTTCGCACCCAGCGTGCTGGAAATCAGGTCGTCCTGATCGTGAGCGCGATGTCCGGCGAGACGAATCGCTTGCTCGGTCTCGCACATCAGATATCTCCCACGCCGGACATGCGTGAGCTCGATTCCTTGGCCTCGACCGGCGAGCAGGTGAGCGCCGCCCTCGTGGCAATGACGATTCAGCAGCTCGGTGGCAAGGCGCGCAGCTTCCTCGGGCACCAGGTCCGCATCAACACGGACGCTGCCTACACGAAGGCCCGCATCCAAGCGATCGATGGCTCGAATCTACTGAAAGCTGTGCAGGCCGGCAGTATTGCCGTGGTGGCAGGCTTTCAGGGCATCGACCCGGACGGCAGCATCACGACGCTCGGCCGCGGCGGCTCGGACACGACGGCCGTGGCCATCGCGGCGGCGATCAAAGCCGACGTCTGCGAAATCTACACGGACGTGGACGGCGTTTATACGACCGATCCGAACATCTGCCCCTCGGCGCGCAAGATCGACCGCATCAGCTATGAAGAGATGCTCGAGCTCGCTTCGTTGGGGGCCAAGGTGCTGCAGATTCGTTCCGTCGAAGTGGCGATGAAATACGGAGTTCCGGTGCACGTGCGGTCCTCCTTCAGCGATCGGACAGGTACGATGGTAGTCGGTGAAGAAGGTTTCGAGTCGGTGGCCGTGGCGGGCGTCGCGTACGACAAGGGCGAGGCCAAAGTTCAGCTCGTCCGCATGAAGGACAAGCCCGGCGTGGTCGCCAAGATCTTCGGCATGCTGGCCGAGCACAACGTCTCGGTCGACATGATCATCCAAAGCCCCTCGCGCGGTGGCAAGGACACGACCGACGTGACCTTCACCGTCGCCAAGACGGACCTGCCCCGCGCCAAAGAGCTGATCGAGAAGACGGCTGCGGAGTACGGCAGCGAGCCCGTCGAGTACGATCCGGACATCGTCAAAGTGTCGATCGTCGGCCTGGGCATGCGCTCGCACGCGGGCGTCGCGGCGAAGATGTTCGGCATCTTGGCTGGTGAAGGCATCAACATTCAGGCCATCAGCACCAGCGAGATCAAGATCAGCTGCATTATCGCGGCGAAGTACACGGAGCTGGCCGTGCGCGCGCTGCACGAGGGCTTCGGGCTCGACAAAGCGCCGGTTCAGTAGTCGCGGCACGCCGGTCGCACGGACTCAACTCACGAGCGCTCTGACCGACCCTCGGGCATGGCGGGGGAAAGAGCAGCGCTTTGCTGCGTGGCGTTCGGGTTGATCGCGTGCTCCGAGCCGATCGCGGGCTCGTATTTCTCGCCGTCGGCGAACGCTGGAGCCGGTGCGCAGTCTGCGCCTGACATGGCCAACAGCGGCGGCTCGTATTTCTCGCCGTCGGGCATGCCGCAAGCGGCGGGCGGTAGCGGGTCCGAGGTCGACGCGTCGCCTGGCGAGCCAGCGTCGGACGCCGGATTTTGCACGGGTCAGGCGGTCAGCGTCGCCGATCTCGCTTCTGGGAACGTGCGCGGCGGTGCCACCGTGCTGTTGCCAAAGCTGGTCGTCACTAGTCAGAAATTCCTCCTTTCGGCGTCGAAAACCAGCGACAAATGCCTGTGGGGAGCATTCGCGACGGACGAAGGCAAGTCTGGCGAAAATAGCGGTGTGCTCCTGCTCAGCTCTGTCGACGGCGTCCCCGCCGAATCGGATGGCGGCAGTATCGTCGTTTGCCCGTCCGGTATGGACGCGCTGCCTGACGCTCTCGCGCCCGGTGATCGAGTGTCGGCCTTTGGTGATTTCAGTGACTACGCGCCGAGCGCTTGTCGCGACACAGCACCGATGCGCGAGCTACTCGTCAAACCGGGCTGCGCGGTCGAGCGAACCGGGCAAGGCGTGCCGCCGGCGACCGTCATGATTCCATTCGAGCTCGCCGACCAGCTCGCGCAGGGCAAAGACAAAGCGCTGCTCCGGGCCTGGAGCGGCGCGCGTGTGGAGCTCGACGCTCTCGACGCATTGCCCGTCGCGGGTTCGGCGAGCGCGGTTGGAGCATTCGGCGTGATCCGCGTGCAGCAAACCAAACTCGAGCTGCACTCGAAAATTCCGTACTCGGATCTATCGGAGGGCGGACCTCATCAGCCAGCGAAGGCGCTCGACTACTCTTTTCCCGTGCACTTCGCGCGCGCTAGGGGTGTGTTATTTCTCGACTACTGCACTTGGTCACTCGGCGTGTGCGAGCCGTGTCTTGATTTGGCTCCCCAAAGCCGAGGATGTCCCGCTTCGGGAGGTTGAGCTTGACCGTGGTGGGTCCTGCTGGGATCTTGAGAGAGCGTGGCAGAGCCTCCCAACCAGCGCCGCGGCAGCCAGCCTTATTTGCCGCCGCCTCCAGAGACACGGGATGATTCACCCGAGTCCGTGGACGTGCCGCGGATGGAGCCGCCCCCCGCATCGCTCGAGGCGATGGTGAAAAGCGGTCCCAGCTCTGGCGCGAGCTCCGAGCGCGACACGATCTGGAGCTGGCTTTGGGTCGCGCTCGCCGTCGGGGTGGCGGTCACGATTTACGCGGTCTACGCGCGCCACTAGTAGGGCGTGGTTTGGTGTGGACGGACGAACCGACACTGATGCCACCGCGAGCTCTTGCCCATTGACCGAGCCAGAAACGATCCGCTCGTTCGCGCGCGTCGCGATTCCCGTTCCGCTGGGGCAAGCGTTTAGCTACACGGTGCCGCCCGAGCTCGGCGCGGGTGTGCGCCGCGGTGCGCGGGTGTTGTGCGAGTTCGGGCGGCGCCGCGTGCTCGGCGTCGTGCTCGATGTCAGCACGGACGCTCCGGATATTCCGGCCGAAAAACTCAAGCCCGTGCGTGCCGTCGTCGATCCGGAGCCGGTCTTGCCCGATGAGCTGTTGAGTTTTTTGCAGGAGCTCGCGCGCTACTACATCGCTCCTATCGGTGCGGTGATCGAGCTCGCGCTGCCCGCAGTTGAACGGACTGCGGCCGAGGCGCTCGCCAGGCAAGAGTCCTTCGACGCAGGTCACAGCACGGGGCGCATGCTGCAGAATGTCAGCGCCATGCCCGGTGTTTTGGCGACTGAAAAACTCAAGGGCAACGCCCTCGCCGTGCTCGATGACCTGCGGACGAACGGGCCGCGGTCGCTCACCGACTTGGCCAAACAGTGGTCCACGGCGCGCGCAATAGTGAAGAAGCTCGAGGCACTCGAGCTCGTCAAGCTCGAGCGCGTCGAAGCCCGCCCAGATCCATTTTTCGCGCAAGTCGCGCGGGACACCCCACCCGAGCTGACGGAGCCGCAAGCTCGAGCAGTGAACCGGCTCACGGTCGCTCTGGAGAGTCGCGCCAAGTGCGCATTTCTGCTCGACGGAGTCACGGCCTCCGGCAAGACCGAAGTGTATTTGCGCGCCGTGCAGCGGGCGCTCGAGCTCGAACGCGGCGCTATCGTGCTCGTGCCGGAGATTGCGCTCACTCCGCAGCTGGTGACCCGCTTTCGCGCGCGCTTGGGCGACCGCATCGCCGTGCTGCACAGCGGGCTCACCGACGCGCAGCGGCACGCGATGTGGCGCGCGCTCCGTCGCGGTGAGCTGCGGGTCGCCGTCGGAGCTCGTTCGGCGCTGCTCGCGCCGGTTCACGATCTCGGCTTGATCTGTGTCGACGAAGAGCATGACGGCTCGTTCAAACAAGAGGAAGGAGTGCGCTATCACGCGCGCGACATGGCGCTCTTGCGCGCGCACCGAGCAGGCGCCGTGTGTGTGCTCGGCTCGGCCACGCCGTCCTTGTCGAGCATCGCCCTCGCGCGAAGCGGCCGGCTCGACGTCTTGAAATTGCCGGCGCGTGCGCGCGCTGCGGCCGTGCTCCCCAAAGTGGAGATCGTCGACCTGCGCCAGGTAGGTCCGGGCCCGGGCGGCGATCGCTTGCTCAGCTTGACGCTCTTTC
>DATHOI010000913.1:0-6025 GCA_035485095.1 Polyangiaceae bacterium
GAAGACAACGCGCTGAACGTCCGAAATTTGGACATCTAAATCTACGGCCCGTAAGACCGAGCGCATCTGCGGAGCACAACGGGGTGACGCATTTGGCGAGCTCGTGACCGAAGGCCCGCCAGAAGATCTGGTGCTTGTGCGACGGACAGCATGCACGGAGACCGAACTCCGTTGGTCGAGCTGCATCGTTGCAAGAGCGCCACAGCCGGGCGCGATCTCTCGATCGATGACGCGCACGGCATGAGCTGGAGAAGGCTGGGACAGTCCTTGGAGGTTCTTGGGTTTGGACCGATGTGTGAGCGAATGGTGGTTGCCTTAGGGCTCTCCAAAGCGTTCGCCATGACGAGTGCAGCCTTGGTATTTTCCGACCAAGAAACGCGCCGTTTTGGCGCGACGGCGCGGCAGCACGCTGATTTTTTCGGGGCCCCAAAGCTCGGCCAACTCGAAGCGGAAATCGCGTTGGCATGTCAGCACCGGGAGGCGCGAGCAAACTGAGCGCCCATCGTTACTGAGGCAGCGAATCGAGCTGCTCAATGAGCCTTCCATCGGTTCCGGCTCACGGTTGCGAGACTGCGGAAAGCCCTATTTGATTCGTCGAGTGGCGACTGAAGAGCGTGCAATGGAGCTCGACAGCGCGCTTGCCGACGCGGGGTTCTTTCTGCGAATCTCTCGGTGTTTCAGGCGGTTCCGCGTGGGCGCGCCGGCATTCGCGTGATGATGTTGACGACGCATCACGCCGAAGTGATGTCGTTTGCCTGGTAGGCGCTCTCGGAACTGCCACAACGAGTTGGGGCGCGCACGGAATTAAGCGAGGATTCGCTCATTTTCGCCCGGGGCCCATTGCGGAGTCTGCAGTGCCCGGTTTACTCTCCGTCTTACGAGGGTTTACTCGGATTCCTCGGGTTCGCTCGAGGGTTTCGGTACAGCGGTTACTAGTCACTGCGGTCAGAAAAGAAGGGGCTGTCTAGCGCAAGCAACGGTGCCCCTCGCACTGGCGCTACGCCGGACAGCGCGGGATTCCGATGGCGGAGAAGGGCACAACAAAAAAGGTCGGTCGGCTCATTCGCACAGCTCGCATGCACCGCGGGTTGACGCAGAAAGATCTGGCCAAAAAGCTCGGCGTTCGTTCGGGAAGCTACGTTGGGATGCTCGAGTCCGGGCTGTGCAAAGGCATTGGCATCGGTCGGCTCGAGGAGATCGCCTCGTTTCTTCACGTGAACGGCGTGGAGCGCTATCGCTGGCTGGCCGCGGCGGGGCACCTGCATCCACCGCTCTTTGGGGCGCTCATGAAGAGCCCGGAACTGTGGGACGAAGTCGTGCATTTGCTTGGCGGTTCACTTCGTGGCCGAGCGCGAAAGAAGGCGCGCTCGTGAACGCGTCAGCCGCGTGAATAAGTAAGCCGCCGCGCACAGGGCCCGTTTTCATTCGCAGTTGAATTCGCCGCTCGTTCTGGCGCAGCTCCGGCGGCGCCTGACGGCCGCCGGAAGGACTCGCATTCAGCGCCTCCGCATGAAAGACTTCCGGCCATGTTGTCGCGAGCCTTGCGTGTTCTTTTCGTGGGTGCCCTGCTGGTCGTGGTCGTCGTGCCAGCCTGTGGCAACACTTCCGATACGGCGCCGACCACGATGGGAGGCAGCGGCGGAGCCAGCGGCACTACGGGCGGTGGCATCGGCGGTAGCGGTGGGGCGAGCACTAGCGGAACCGGGGGCACATCGGCAGCGCAGACCGTCGCTTGCGGTAGCAACTCCTGCAAGGCCGTGACGCTCACGATTCCCGGTCAACCTACGTTGGTGATTTCCGCGTGTTGCTCTGATGCTGACAGCAGTACTTGCGGTCTCGACACCACATTCCTGGGCATGTTCGGTCCTACATTTCCGGTTGCGTGCCAGCCGCTTGCCCAGGCCGGAACGCCCGACACGAGTTGTCCCGCCAGGATTGCGTCGATACCCAACATGCCGGCAGATACCTTTCCGATCGCCGGCTGCTGCCGCGCGGGCGGAACTTGCGGCTATGATCTCAACAAGCTCGTAGGCATCTTCCCAATCGGCTTGGGCTGTGTTGACTCCGCTCCCTTTCTCGACGGCGGCGCGCCGCTGTCGTGCGGCGATTCAGGCATGGCGGGAGCGGGCCAAGGTGGCGGCGCAGGCGACAGCTCGACAGGCGCAGCAGGCGAAACCGCCACGGGCGGCGCGAGCGACTAACTCTTGAGCGCGAGGATCGCCTCGCCGGCTTTGCGGGCCTTGATCCTGACGCAGCGCGACTTACGTTGCCTATGCACTAAACAGTGCGGGAAATACGGAGTTTAGCGATGCGTATGGATCGGTTGACGAGCAAAAGCCAGGAAGCGTTGCAGAGCGCCGCAGCGAAGGCCACGCGCCGCGGCAACCCCGAGGTCATTCCAGAGCACATCCTGGTCTCTATCCTCGAGCAAGACGGAGGGGTTGGTGCAGCGCTGGTGCAACGCGCGGGCGGCGATCCCGCTGCCTTCGCCAAGGAGCTCAACACTCGTATCGAGGGCCTGCCGCAGGTGAGTGGTGGCAGCGAACCGAGCTTCGGACGTCGCACGGTGCCGCTAATGAATCACGCGGAGGACGAAGCCAAACGTCTGAAGGACGACTACGTCTCCGTGGAGCATTTCTTGCTCGCCGCGGTCAAACACGACAAGGACGTGCAGGCCGTCGCGGATCGCCATGGTCTCTCCTACGACAAGTTGGTGCGGGCGCTCGCCGAAATCCGCGGTGCACAGCGCGTCACGGACCAAAATCCCGAGGGGAAATTTCAGGCGCTGGAGAAGTACACGCGCGATCTGACAGCGCTGGCCAAGCGCGGCAAGATCGATCCGGTCATCGGTCGTGACGAAGAGATCCGCCGTGTGATGCAAGTCCTTTCACGGCGTACGAAGAACAATCCGGTGTTGATCGGTGAGCCTGGCGTGGGCAAAACCGCGATCGCCGAAGGCATCGCACATCGCATCGCGAAAGGTGATGTGCCCGAGTCATTGAAGGAGAAGCGCATCTTGGCGCTCGACTTGGCGAGCATGGTTGCCGGGTCGAAATTTCGTGGTGAGTTCGAAGACCGACTGAAGGCGGTTCTGAAGGAGGTGGAGTCTTCTGCGGGCAACATCATCCTGTTCATCGACGAGCTGCACACGCTGGTCGGTGCGGGCGCCGCCGAGGGCGCGATGGACGCGGCCAACATGCTCAAGCCGGCGTTGGCGCGAGGAGAGTTGCGCGCGATTGGCGCCACGACTTTGGACGAATACCGCAAGCATATCGAGAAAGATGCGGCCCTAGAGCGTCGCTTTCAGCCTGTGATGGTCAGCGAGCCTACCGTCGAGGACACGATCGCGATTTTGCGTGGCTTGAAGGAACGTTACGAAGTCCACCACGGCATTCAGATCACCGATTCCGCACTGGTAGCTGCTGCTGTGCTCAGCAACCGTTACATCGCCGATCGGTTTTTGCCGGACAAGGCGATCGATCTCGTGGACGAAGCGGCGAGCAAGATCAAGATGGAGATCGACAGCCTGCCGTTCGAGATCGACCAGGTCCAGCGTAAGCTGCTCCAGTTGCGCATCGAAGAGCAGGCCCTGAAGCGCGAGCGTGACAAGGGCAGCAAGGCGCGTCTGGAGGAGCTGCATCGTGAAGTCGGCGAGCTCAATGAACAGCGCGACACGATGCGCGCGCAATGGCTGCGCGAGAAAGAGATCATCGAGCGACTTCGGAAGCACCAGGTCGAGCTGGAAGATCTCCGGCAACAGGAAGAAAATGCGCGTCGCGCGGGGGACCTCGGAAAGGCCGCAGAAATCCACTATGGCCGCATCCCAGCCGTGGAAAAGGACACCGAGAAAGACCGCGCGGAGCTGGCTGGCGTCCAAACCAACGGCTCCTACCTGAAGGAAGAAGTCAGCGACGAGGACATCGCCGCAATTGTGTCCAAGTGGACCGGCGTGCCTGTGTCCAAGATGCTCGAAGGCGAGAAGCACAAACTCCTCCACATGGAGGAAAGCTTGCGCCAACGAGTCATCGGTCAGGAAACTGCGTTGGTCGCGGTAGCCAATGCCGTGCGTCGCTCTCGCGCGGGCCTCGGTGACGAGCGTCGTCCGATTGGCTCTTTTCTGTTCTTGGGTCCGACGGGCGTTGGAAAGACCGAGACTGCCCGCGCGCTCGCGGAATTTTTGTTCGACGACGAACGCGCCATGATCCGCATCGACATGAGCGAGTACATGGAACGCCACGCGGTTTCGCGGTTGATCGGCGCCCCGCCCGGTTACGTTGGCTACGAAGAGGGCGGTCAGCTCACCGAGCCAGTGCGTCGGCGCCCGTACTCAGTGGTGTTGTTCGACGAGGTGGAGAAGGCTCACCCGGACGTGTTCAACACGCTGTTGCAGTTGCTCGACGACGGCCGTCTCACCGACGGACAGGGTCGAACCGTGGACTTCAAGAACACGGTCGTGATTTTGACCAGCAACGTCGCGACCGCAGAGATTGCGGCTATCGAGGAGCGCACGACACTGACCCTGGAGGAACGTGACGAGCTCACGCAGAAGGCCGTCACCGAGGCACTCCGCGCCCACTTCCGCCCCGAGTTCCTGAATCGCCTGGACGAGGTCGTGCTCTATCATCGACTCGACCGCAGCGAGTTGCGGCGTATCGTCGAGATCCAGCTCGGGTATCTGGTGACGCGCTTGGCTCGGCGCGAGCTAGGCTTCGAGATCAGCGACGCTGCCAAGGAGTTTTTGGCTGAAGCGGGCTGGGATCCGCAGTTTGGCGCTCGGCCATTGAAGCGCGCCATTCAGAAGAACGTCGAGGACGCTCTCGCGAAGCGCGTGCTCGAAGGCGCGTTCGCTCCTGGCGACGTGATCTACGTCGATGCTGATCCCGACACGGGCCTGACGTTTACCAGTCGCGCGAAAGGTGAACCCGGGCCTGAGCCGCGGCGGCGACACGACGCGGCGCTTAATTGATGGGTTGCGTGAAACGACGCGGGCTCAGCTCCGCGACGCGTGGCCCCGCTGCACGATGGCGCGGACCAACGCCAAACCGGCGTAGGCCGCGCGGCGCCGTATTTGTTCGCGGTTTCCGGTGAAGACTGCCCGCACGTCGCTCGTGCCGCTGCCGTCCGCCACGGCGTAGTGCACGAGCCCGACCGGCTTTTCAGGAGAGCCGCCGCCGGGTCCGGCGATGCCAGTGAGCGCGAGAGCCAAGTCTGCTCCGAACGCTCGGCGCGCGCCTTCGGCCATCTCGCGGGCAACTGGTGCGCTCACTGCGCCGTGCTCGGTGATCAATGCGCGAGACAGGCCGAGCAGCGCGATTTTTGCGTCGTTCGCGTAGGTTACGGCGCTTCCCCGAAATACGTTGCTGGCTCCGGCATGTGCAGTGAGGAGCTCTGCGACCAAACCTCCGGTGCAGGATTCCGCGAGCGCCAACGTCATGCCTCGTGCTTCGAGGGTGCGGCACAGTACCTCCGGAAAGCGTGCCTTCCCTTGACCGAACACGACGTCGTCTCCGAGGCGCGCGCGTACTGCGTTGGCCCCGAGCTCGGCACGGGCTTGTGCTGCAGACAAAGCCTGAGCGCGAGCCAACACCTTGACCTCGATCTCGGGCATCGTTGCGCGATAGCCGATCGCTACGTCGAACTCCGCCTCGATGCCAGCCAGGCGATCGTTGACCTCGCTCTCGGGCAAGCCGAACGTGCGGAGCAGAACCTGGAAATGTCGTTCGCGTAGGAGCGGAGTGATGCGTGGCTCCACATGCGTTTCGAACATCGCCTTCATCTCGAACGGTACACCAGGCATGAAATAGGCGAGCGCGCGGTTCAGCTTCAGCTCGAAGCCGGGCGCAGTGCCATTCGGGTTCGCGAGGATCCGCGAGCCGGCCGGGAAATCTGCCTGTTTTGCATTGGACGCGGCCATTGGTCGGCCAAAGCGACTGAGCCGCTCACGGATCGCCTCGAGCGACGCCGTGTCTCGCGCCAGCTCGACGCCAGCGAGGCGAGCGGCGCACTCGGTCGTGATGTCGTCGGT
>DATHOI010000914.1:0-4391 GCA_035485095.1 Polyangiaceae bacterium
CAGGGTGCGGAAGCTCCAGGCTGCTTGGCCCGCGCCGTTGCGCACGCGCATTGCGCCTTCCGTACCGAGTGCATCGGGGCGCAGATTCACAACTCGCAGCATCGACCGCAGAAGAGTTACACCGGGCGCACCGAGCGCGAGCTCCGCCAGCACATCCGCGAGATCGTCCGGGCGCCGGCCGAGGCGCTCGCCCCGACCGAGCGCAACGGCTCGGGCCCGTTCAACATGAAGAGCCCATAGCTTGTCGTCTCCGGTCTCGTCGTCGCTGCCCGTCTCATTGGTGGTTTCGATCTCGTACTGCCCCGACCAAACTGCCGCCAGATCCTTCTGTTCGAACCACTTCTTCGTTGGCCCGGGCTCGAGCGTCCCGTCCAGGAGCAAGGGGGCTGCCCAATACCATCGTTCGTCGGCAGGGCCTGCATCGTCGCCGATGGGCAGCCGTCGCAGCGCGATCTCAATTTGGGTCTTCGCGGCTTCCAACACACCCGCGAGCATGGGCGTTTCCGTTCCGCCTAACGCTTCGGCCGCCAGCCGCACCGGATCGCAGGCGCGAGCCAGGAACGAGCTCGGGTACATCAGGGCAAGAGTCGACATGCTACCGGCCGCGCCCGACTCCGTCTGCGTAAATCGCAGCAGGCGTCCCCGCTTGCGGCGCTGTTCCGCGGTGTTCGCGTCCAAGCCGGTGCGCTGCACCATGCGTCGCTCGGCCTCGTAGCTCAGCAAGGCGGCGATCGCTCGAGGGACGAAGCGCCAGGACGAAAAGATGAGTCGCTTGGTAAACCCAGCGAGTGCCGGCTCGGCAAACGCACCGCGCGGGCGATAGTAGGGGGATGACGCGGGGATCCACAGCAAACGCTGTGCGCCGCGGCCAACTGTGTCTTCCACAAGCCTTCGGAAACGACCATTTTGAGCCTCGAGGGCCTCGTAGGCGTCATACCGACTGAATGGCAGACAGGCTGTGTTTGATGAGGCCAAACAGCGAGCCACCGCGCCACGCCCGTCTGCGGATACGACCGCTTCAGTGAGACCCTCTTTCAATTTGTAAGCAGAATCCATGAAGTTGAGAACGAAGGGGCTGCTCTTCCAAAACTCGAGAACATTGCCAGACTGGCCTAACGTATCGGCGGTGCGCTGCAGCGCCAGGTAGTCCAGAACGTCCTCTTTCGTTAGATCCCCGGTCACTGGCATGGCTCGGAGCATACCGTTGCGATCGGGCGTGGATGTGAGGCGCTCCGTGCGAACCATGACCGCATGCAGTCGGAGTTCCAGCGCCCGCTTCGCGCTCGCTAGCCGTTCGTCACCACCGAGCTCGAGCACGCGCTCCAATGAGACGCGGTACTCGTCGAGCGAATGAACGGGGTCCAGATCTCCCGGCGAGCGCCGCTCGAGAAAGCGCAACGTCTTCAGGAATTCAGCGTAGTGATCCTGGTTGTCGGCCTCGCCCGCTGCCGTGTACATCTTGTACGGCGTTGCCGAGAGGAGCAACACGTGTGCGTCCTTCCAGTTAAACAACTCACGGGCGAGCACGCTTCCTTCGGACTCACCCTCTAGCAAGTGCGTGAACCGTTGGAACTCATCCAGAATGATCAGGTCGGGCTCGAGCGTCGCGATGCAGCTCTTTGCGAGCGCAATCCGTAACTGTCCGACGAGTTTCGCGCGACGAGCCTGCGTCGCTCTGGGCGGGTTGCTGCGCGCCGTCGGGTAGGCGTCGCATAGAGCTTGAAATTCTGCTTCTCCGCCGACGATTTGGGCAAGGTTGTCTTGCAGCGGTGCGGCCACTAACGGCTCCAATGGTTCCGCTGCTTCCACATGCGCTCTGAATCGGATCGGGTCGACGTGGCCTGCCAGTACATTTAGGGGCGCAGCGCGGCCCCTGAAATTCCACATCGGTGACAACAACTGAAACAACAGGACGCGTTCGTGCACGTGCCCGAGTCCGCCATCGATGTCGAAGGACGTACCCGGCGTAAACGAGACGAAGTTCAGGTGCTTGTCGAACGCATGAGCATGCTTGGCCAGCATGGTCAGCCGTGACGCTGGGGTCCAGCTCGCACCGGGGAAGGTGAGGCGGTTCAGGTTTTGGCGCGCGATGTCACCGTTGGAGCAAATGTACACGACATCAATGCGTTCGACTTTTCCCTGCAGGTGCTGGATCGCTCGGGCGATGACTCCCTTTGCGACCATGGTCTTGCCGAGACCGACCTCGTCAGCAACCAAGAATCGGCGCTTCGAGTCCGCAGCGAAGAGCCGTTCCGAGACATGGTCCACCGTGGCCCGCTGAAAGTCCTTGAGCCCGAGCAACGTGATGTCGGCCTGTGCCAAGAGTTGTTCAGGGGTCACGAGCGCGCTCCGCTCACCTGCCTGGCAGCATAAATCGGTTCCCAGAGTTCTCGTAGTTGCTGCGGCACGAGCGTGCGGCCGGCTTCAGTTTGCGAGAGATCCTTCATGACTCGCTCGATCGAATCGAGTTGCTCCGGCCGTGCGTGCAACGCTCTGAGTAGGCGCTCCATCAACGCCGGCGCAACTACGCCCCCAGCGGTGGCGCCGATTCTTCCCACCTCTTCATCGCCGATCAAGCCGGCCCATCCGAGCGAATCGTCACTCAACAGCATGCTTAGAAATCCCATGACCTTGCTCGGATCGTCGAGCATCGCCGCCATGACTTGCGCCTCGCGATCCGCGGGCTCTCCTTCGAGTCGCGCTCTCACCCCCAAGTCGGCGTTGAGCACCTCGTCTCCCGCCCTCAGCTGTACGTGGAACGCAAAGAATGGTGTCAGCGCCTCGAGAGACACAGCCCCGAAATCAGCGACAGTCCCCGGCGAGCTACCGAGCGGCTGACAGTGTTGGCGGGAGAGTGTCATCGGCCGGACCTGAATGTTCTCCTCCCCGGACCACCCCACCTTTGGGCAATGGAGCGTAAAGGCGAATCCGGCAGCAAAGCGTTCGCCAACCCGGGCAACCCAGTCGACCCGTGATAGCTGACGCCGCAAGCTGAGCAGGCGGCTCTCGAGCTGCTCCTGCAATGCGTTTTGGGCGGGTTCCGTTCGGTTGTAAGGCTGCAGCAGTGGCCCAATTCCCTTCTCGACGAACTGGTCGACGCCGAGGATGCTCTTCTTACCGATCAACTCGACCAGAAACTCCACGTTGCGCGTGAACCCGGCACCCGTGGCGTTGGCAGACCCCGTGAAGACGTGGGCATCCCAGCCATCGTCTACCACGAAGAGTTTGGCATGCAGCCCGTGAAGGCCGACGGATGCCGTCTCAACGTGGGGACTCGGTGAAGCTTCGATGTCGCAGTCCTCGGGCTCTTCTGCGGCATCGCCCAGAACGAATCGCGACGCGAAGTAGGACAGAGCGTTGTCCTCGACGCGATCTAACTGGTCCAGTCGAGAAACGAGGATGTGTCCGGCGCCCGCACCGCTCCACAGCTTCAAGCCGTTCGCGTCAACGAATGGTGACACCACGAGGCTCCTCTGAATTCTTTCGGGGGGCCAAAAACGCTTGAAACCGTCAATCCCGAGCGGGTGAAACGCGAGGGACTCTACACCTGGGGGTAGTTCGAAGCGAACCGTCAGCAAGTCGTTGGCCACACCGCCCACTAGGTCCTTGATGTCCTGCGACAAGGTAACTCCCGACCTCGCCAGCCCCGGGAGCTGCGCGATAAAGGCGCTCAGAGGACGGTTGGCGGCGATGGCATTTCTACGGTCTACCAGAGAGCCGTTCAGAACGAGGAGGGTGTCCCAGCTCGCGTCGAATGTCAGATTGCGGCTCGAACAAAGCAGGCGATAGACCACCTCGTCCGCGTCGTTGCGGAACTTGACGACCCAGACCTTCGGGTGGAACACGCCGTGCTCGTCCGGCGCGACGACCTCGACGACCGACTTCTCGAGGTAGGTAAACAGCGAGCGATATTTGGGCGGCGTCGCGATATGCGTGGCATCGCAAAACACCACCATTCTTTCGGCATGCTCTCTCGCCGCACGAAGCAGAGCGTAGGGATCCAGCTCCGGCTCCTTTGCACCGGGTTGGCGCTTCCGCTCGGCAAGAGTGTCGAGCAGCGAGAATGCAAGGGGGGCCGTGAGTAGCGCTGTCAGGTCGAGGGTGAATGTGGTGGCGACAACGGCGTCGACGCGGAAGCCGTGCGGCGGTCGCAACGAAGCGAGCAGCGTCTGCCGATCACGCGGACTGAGCATTGCCGACTCCTTTGTGCAGCCCAGCGTGAATGTCGCCGACGATCCGCCCCGTTACGAACCAGCGGTAACTCATTCGAGTCGCGCCCGCGGCGCTATTCCAAAGCTCGAAGGCGCGTTGGTTTTTGAGGCGAGCCCGGCTTCCCTTGAGTGCGAGCTCTCGTTGTTCGATCAGCTGGCGCGCCGCTGGGCTGACCTTTG
>DATHOI010000915.1:0-11459 GCA_035485095.1 Polyangiaceae bacterium
ACCGGGCTCGACCGGCGCGACCTGCAGAAGATGCTGCACGACAACATGCAGGCCTTGCAGGCAGCGCCGATCATCGCGCGCTGGCAGCAAGAACGAGAGCCGACCGTCTCCGTGTTGCCACTGCGCAACGAGACCACCGAGCACATCGACAGCCAGCTCGACGCGCTGATCAGCGACATCGAGACCACGCTGGTGAACGCGGGCCACGTCAAAGTGATCAGCCTCGAGTCGCAACCCCAGCTCATGGAGCAGGTGCGTCGCCAATATCAAGACGGCTTCGATCAGAGCAAGATTGCCGGTTGGGGCAAGCAGATCGGCGTGCGTTACGTCGTGACCGGCAAGGTGTTCAGCAGCGACGAACGCCAAGACAAAGAGCGCCGCGTGCAATATTTCATGTTCATCCAAGTGCTCGAAGTGGAGACCAGCGCGATCTTGTTTCAGTACAAGACCTCGGTCACCAAAGCTTTGATCTAGTCGTAGTTTGGGTCTCGGCCCCAAACTCAGCTTGTTACGGCCTAGTATGCTTAGCAATTTCGCGAGGCTCGGTATCTTGGCTCTCGGCCTGGCGCTCTCGGGCTGCGCAGGCCACGCCGCGAAGACCCTCGCCGCACGCAACGCGCTCGACGCGGGCGATCCGCGCGGCGCGCTCAAAGCCTTGGATGAAGTGCTCTCTGTCTCGAGCGAGAAGGATCTGCCGCAAAAGACGGGCGGGGACAATGCGCTGTTCTTACTCGACCGCGCCATGGTCTTGCAGGAGCTCAATCAGTACTCGCTCTCGAGCCGAGATTTAGAGGTGTCGGACAAGCAGATCGAGATCTTGGATCTGTCGGCCAACGCAGCCGCCGACATCGGTCGCTACTTGTTCTCGGACGACACCGGGCCGTACAAAGCCCCCGCGTACGAGAAGCTCATGATCAACACCATGAACATGATGAACTACCTGGTGCGCTCCGATCTGAACGGCGCGCGGGTAGAAGCACGCCGCCTATCGGTGATGCAGAAGTACATTCAAGACAAGGGCGACAAAGCGCGCGCCCTGCTCGGTCCAGGCAGTTACCTCGCGGGTTTCGTGTTCGAGAAGCGCGGCAAACCCGACGACGCGCTGCGCTACTACGATGAAGCCCTAGGGTACGGCCAATATCAGTCGCTCGCCGAGCCCGTGCGGCGCCTGCAGAACAGTCGAGCTACTCTAGCCCGCGCATCCGCGAGCTGCTCGGCCAAAATCCGCCAGGGGCGGGCAGCGCCGCGCCCAAAGACGACGATGGTGAGCTGCTCGTGATCGTGAATTTCGGGCGGGTGCCCGCAAAATACGCGAAACGCATCCCGATCGGCCTTGCGCTCACCTACGCGAGCGGCGCGATCAGTCCGTTCGATCAAGAGCGAGCCAACAAGCTCGCGCTGCAAGGGCTCGTCACGTGGGTGAACTACCCCGAGCTCGGTCGCCCGCGCGGCACGTGGGGCCAACCAACGTTCAGGCTCGACGAGCAATGGGGTCAGATGGAAGGCATCGTCGCGGTCGACCAAGAAGCGCAGCTCGCCTGGGACGACGCCAAAGGCGCGATCATCGCCTCCGCCATCACCCGCACGATCACGCGCGTGGTCGCCGGTGAAGGCACGAAAGCCATCGTCGGCGGCAAAGACGGCAGCAGCACGAGCATCATCGGCGAGCTGCTCAGCCTCGGCGTGCAAGCCACCCTCACCGCAACCGACACGCCGGACACGCGCAATTGGTCGACGCTCCCCGCGCGCATCGCCTTCGGCCGCATGCGCGTTCGGCCCGGCAAACACGTCGTGAATTTAACGGCTGCCGGCGGCCGCAAACAACAGACCGTGACCGTCGAGCCCGGCGGTTGGGCAGTGGTGAATTTGACGGCGTTGAACTGATAAGCACCTATTGAGGCAGTTGAAAGTCCCGAGCGAGGCAGCTCTGCTAGCCGGGAATTTCCGAACTTCGTTGTAGCTATCCAAGGGACACTAGCCATGAATAAGACCTTCCTCGTGATCTTCGGCCTGCTCGGCGCCGCTCTGCTCCCCGCCTGTGGCAGCTCGGGCAGCAGTAGCTCGAGCTGTACGCCCCCGAGCAGCACCAACAGCACGCCCGCTTGCGACACGTGTGTTCAGAGCTCCTGTAGCTCGCAGTACTCAGAGGTTTGCGCGGCGAACTGCCAGACGAACGCGTCTTCGTCCGCGTGCATGAAGGCGAACGGTGACGTGGTTGACTGCATTCTGCAGAATTGTTCCGCGCAATGCGACTTGAACGAAGAAACCGCCGGCACTGGCACTGGCACCGGCACCGGTGGGGCGACGAGCAGCGCAGGCGGCGCTAGCAGCAGCGTGGGTGGCTCGAGCGCAGCGGGCGCCAGCTCGATTGGCACCGGCGGCAGCACCGCCGGTGAGGAGCACTCCTATTGTTACCAGATGGCCGAAGGCACTTGCACGGTCACGGTCGCGCCGGCAGGCTACAAGGCCACGTTCGACATGGCCTGCGTGAGCGGCGGTGGGACCGCGCCGGATAGTTGCCCGACCGCGGGCCTCCTCGGTTGTTGCACGATCGGTGGCGGGGTAGAGGTGTGCTCGTACAGCTCGGCCTTGACTCAGGCTGATTGCACGGCGGAAGGCGGCACGTGGTCCGCTACGCCGTGAACACCGCTCCTTGAGCGAGCCGTACGCGGCGCGATGCATCGATCGCCGCGCCGCGCCCTCACTGCGTGACGTACGCGCTGCCCTTGGGCGGTGGTGAATTTGACGCGCTGAATTGCGAGGCGCCTCTCGTCACTGATTCTACGCGAGCGCGACGCCAATGCCTGCGCACACTCGACGGACGTCCCGATCCGAGGTGTACGGGCGGCCGCCTGCCCTGACCACGCTCACGAGAATCTGCGCGTTGGTGTCAACGAGAATCACTACGGTTTCCACACTGAACGCTTGGCGCGGCGAGCCCGCGGCGCCTTGCCGCCGAGCGCCGCGAGGCGTGCGCCGGCTTCGCGAGCGAGCAACGCGCGGAGCCCTTCTTCGACGAGCGCCGTCTTCGTCACGCCCGGATGAGCTTGCTGCACCTCGGCCAGAAGCGACTCGTCGACGTTGAGGGTCATACGAACTGTATGCATGAAAGCATACTATTCATGCGCATCCGCGAGCTCAAGGAAAGGCGGAGAGTTTCCCTCGCGCACGCGACACCGACCGGAACTGCTCCCGGATCTGCGATTTTTCTCGGCGGACGGCCTTCGACCGAGCGCACGGAGCGGCGGACCCCAAATCACGGTGGCCGCGGACACACGTCCAAGCGCACTGCGCGGGGCAAAGTCGAAATAGAGACCTATTGAGGCACTTGAAAGCGCCTCGCCGGGCGGCTCTCCTTGTGGGATTTCCGAACTGCGTGCAACGTGTCCAAGGGAAACTAGCCATGAACCAGTCCTTCCTCGTGATCCTCAGCCTGCTCGGCACAGCTCTCCTCCCGGCTTGCGGCAGCTCGGGCGGCAGCAGCTTGAGCTCCATCTGTACGCCCCCGAGCACCAAAGTGAGCTCACCGGCTTGCACCGCGTGCATCCAGAGCGCCTGCAGCTCGGAGTATGCCGAGCTCTGCTCGGCGAGCTGCGATACGAACAGCGCTTCTGCCGCGTGCACGAAGGCAACCGGCGACGTGGCGGGCTGTGTGAGCCAGAGCTGCTCCGCGCAATGCGTCACCGGCCAAGGCACGGGCGGAACCGGCGCTGGCGGAAGCACGAGCAGCTCCGGCGGTACCAACGCCGGCAGCGGGGGCGCAGCGAGCGCGGCGGGCGGCACCAGCAACGGGGGTGGCTCGAGCACAGCGGGCGCTGGTGCCGGAGGCGCAGCGAGCACGGCGGGCGGCACCAGCAACGGGGGTAGCTCGAGCACAGCGGGCGCCGGCGCAAGCGGCGCAGGCGGCGGCACTGCGCCGACACAGCGCGCCTACTGTTACCAGATGGTCGACGGCACGTGTACGGTCGCCGCCGCGCCCGCGGGTTACAAGAGCGCGTTCGACAAGGCCTGTGTCGATGGTGGAGGCACCGCGCCGGACAGTTGTCCGACGGCGAACCTCGTTGGTTGCTGCACGACGAGCCCGAGCGCGGAAGTTTGCTCGTACAGCGACGTGGACTCCTCTGGCTTGAATCAGAGCGAGTGCGCCATGGCGAACGGCACTTGGTCCACTACACCGTGAAGCGCGCTAGCGCTCGCCGCGCGAGCCGAGCCACGCGCCAGCTCGACGTGGCGCAGCGTGCGCTCACTGCATGACGTACGCGCTGCCGTTCCAATGGTAGTCGCGTTTGCCGGCGTCGCCCCAGGGCAAAAGCAGCGGTTCGAGGCCGCCCGCGGTGGTGGTGTCCTGCGGGAATGGGTACGTCTTCTCGGTCCAACCGAGGGCGTGCGCGGGGCGGAGCTCGATGTCGGTACCGCGCTTGCCGGGCTCGAACGCGACGGCGCCAAGCACTTGATTGTCACCCACCGCGCGGCTCGTTTCAGCGCCGAACACGCGCACCAGCGCGTCGTCCTTGATGCCGTAGATCATCAGGGCGCGACGCTCGACCATGTCACCGCCCAGCGCCTTGCTCGCTTTGGCGTGCAGCACGGCGCGCACGATGATTTCCGCCTTACCGTCGCCCGTGAGATCGCGCGCGGTCACATCCACGATGTCCTTGGGGTCGCCAACGCCGATGGTGATGAACGCGTAGCTCATGCCATTGCGAAAGCCCTTGCCGAACACGACGATGTCCTTGCCGTGGATCAACACGCGTTCCGGCGCGCGGTCGCCCGCGACGTCCGTGACGAAGTCGAAGCTCGGCTTGCTATTGCCGACGCCGCGATCTTTCTTGTACAGCGCGTACACGCGGTCGAGCAGCTCGTCCGAGGTCGGCGCGCGCGGCACGGGCGGTGGCGGCGGCTCGTCGGCTTTCGCGACCCGCGATTTGCGGCCTTTTTTGTGGCCCTTTGCGACTTTCCCGGGGCCCGGCGCGCCCTTCGGCGAAAACGGCGTCTCGTCCGTTTTCTCGAAGCTCTTGCCCTGCCATTTGAAGGTGCGGCTGCCCACGCTCTCCCACGGCAAGAGCGCCGAGCCCATGTCGCTCGGCGTCACTTCGGCGTACGTCGCCGGATCGAAGCCTTCGGACTCACCTTGTGACACGACAATCGCGCCATTCTTGAAGGAGACGTGGTTCTCGATTTTTCCATCCGGGGTCTTGATGCCGACCTCTTGCGCGAACGCCTGGTACGGCGTGTCGTCGCTGCCGACTTTGGTTACGGTCACGATCTCGCGATACTTCTCGGGCGTGCCGACGCGCTTTTGAATCACGATCTCGTCGTGGCCGTCGCCGTCGAAATCGACGAGCTCGAGGTGCGTGACCATGCTGCCGTCTTTGACGCCGAGATCCGCAAAGAAGAACTCCTTACCGCCCCGGAAATGCGGCCCCACGATGGCGAGCGAGTCCCCGAACACCGCCACGCGCTCGACCATGGCGTCCCCCGATACATTGCCGTATGCCTCGCGCGACGGCGCGCTGAGGCCCTTCGGCTTCAGCAAATTGCTTTCTAGGCCCTCTTCGGATTCGAGCAAGAGCGGTGGCAATGCGCGGCCGCTGCGGCCCGGTGCGGTGCTGATCACGCTGGAAATAGAGCCCGGCGAATCGGAATCCGTGTACATCACCGCGGCGCGCAAGCCGACGCGCACCTTAGCGGCTTCCGGAAATGTCGACCAGGGGATCTGCGCTTCGACGTGCAGCCCGCCGGTCACGGGAGCCTCCACGATCTTGGCACCGCTCACTGTGGCACCCTTGAGCTTCACCACACCGGCGACTTTGCCGGGGTTGCCCGGAAAGAGCTCGAGCTCGTAGGTGTTGAAGTCTCGCCCGTGCGGAAACGCCAAGAGCAAGCTCGCGTGGTCCTCGCTCTCGCCCGCGGCCGCAGTCCGCACAATCCGCTTGTCGGACAGCTTGAGCACGACATACAGGTTCGTTTCGTCGTAGCCGACCGTTGCCGAGGCGTGACCGCCGCTCCCCGACAGTGTCTCACCGAGCTCGGTCAGCTTGTTCGGCCACTCGCGCAAATCCCCATCGATGCGCACCTTCTCGCCTTCCATCGGCTCAGCGACGAGCATCCGCGCGCCGCCGCCCGCGTACGCCGGCAGCGCCAAGCCGAACACCGAAAGCCCCACGACCATAGCCTGCAAAGTACGCATTTCTACGCGCACATTTAGCAGAAATCCCGCGTTCCGTCTGCGCGGATCGCTAGAGCGAGCTCAGCTTGGCTAGACCGTGCGCTTTGCCGCCTAGCGCGGCTTCGCGCCCACTATCGCGACGCGAAATCTGATGTTTTAACTCTAAACTTCAGATTTGAAATCAGGCGCAGTGCACGCCGCGTTCGGATCTCGAAATCCCGCCCGCGAAGTCGCCTCACGCAGGTGGCGACGCACGCGCGCGGCTATTTTTTCAGGCGCAACTGTTGCTGCTGCTCTTCGGCGTCGAGCTCGGCGAGCGCGCGCGCCAATTCGTCTTGTTCCGCGGCATCGAGCGGCGCGGACGCGGCTTGTGCGCTCGCTTCGACGCGCACCGGCGCGGCCTTCACGGGCTCCGGCTCCGGCGGCAAGAGGCCCATTTTTCGTTTGAGCGCGGTCAAGTCTTCGTCTGCGCCCTTGGTGACCTCGAGCTCGCGGAATTTATGCGCGAGCGTGTCACCGGACGCTTCTTCATTCAATTCTGCGTGCGCCTCGGCTTCGGCTTCCATCTGCTCGATGCGGCCCGCCATGCGATCGAAGGTCTCGAATGCGCTCGCATTCTTGAGCCCGGTCATCGTCTCTTGAATGGCTTTTTGAGCCTCGGCGCGCTTCTTCCGGGCGATGAGCAGGTTCTTCTTGCGCTTGGCTTCTTCGATCTTGTTGTTCAGCGCGCGGAGGGCGAGCTTGAGCTGTTCGACCGCCTGCTTCTGCTTCTGCCACTGATCTTGAAATTGCTCAGCCAGGGTTTGGTGCTCTTTTTTCCGAGCCAGCGCCTCTTTGGCCAACGCGTCGTCGCCGGAGCGGACGGCGAGCATGGCGCGCCGCTCCCACTCCGCGGCGTTCGTGGTCTCTTGCTCGACTTGCTTGGCGAGCCGCTTCTCGTCGGCGATGGACGACGCCACTTGGCGCTTCGCCTCGGCCAACTGGGTCGTCATGTCGTCGACGATCTGATTGAGCATCTTCTCTGGATCTTCAGAGCGGCTGATCAGATCATTGAGGTTGGATTTGATGAGGTCGGCGAGGCGCTTGAAGATTCCCATGGGATTTTGTGGCCTTGTGAGGAGAGCCTGAGGCTACGCCTAGAGCTTTTTGCCGAGCTCGCGCAGAGTGGGCACTTGGTTGGCGAGCGCCATGTCGAGATCTGCGAGCACGGCCTCGAGCTCGTTCAAATCGAGATTCTTCAGCTCGAGCGCGGCACTGAGCACTATCTTGGCGCCCTCGATACCATAGGCCGCGTGCACCAACGCCGTCGCGTTGAGCACCAAGAGCTTGCGAAACAGAACCGCGCCCGCCACGTCGTCCGCCGGCGCTTGGCCGATGTCGACCTGAGCGACGAGCACCGGCGCAGCCACGCGCAGCGCAACGAGCGGACGGTCTGCGCCCATGGACAGCAGATAGGTTCCATCCTCCGCCCGCTCGAAGCGCCGTTCGAGCCGAAGCAGATAGCCCTCTAAGTCTTCGTTGCTCTGAATCATCTCGCGGGGAAGCGTATCAGTCGCAGTTCCGCGGTCAATCGTCGCGACCGTGAAACCCGCGCCGCTCTCTCCGGTCAGTGACGCCGAAGGCTGGGTGTCGATCGCTGGGCTGCGTGACCATCAAACAAGCGGCTCGGAACGCGCTAGCCGAGCTGGCGAATCACTGCACCGTCTTTGCTGACGCGTACGAGCACTACGTCGTCCGGCGGCGGCGGCTCGGGCTGAATCGTGACATGGTCGAGGCCGTACTCGCGCTTCAGATGCTCGGCCACCTCGCGGCACACGTCGGTGCCGTGACGACCGCGCTCGAGCGTTACGTGTGCGGTCAGTGTGTCGAAGCGCTCGGAGATGCGCCACACGTGTAAATCGTGCACGGAGGCCACGCCTGGACAGGTGACGATGCTGCGCTCGATCGCGTTCACGTCGAGGTGCGGCGGCGCACCCTCCAGCAAGATGGCCGTCGTTTCACGGAGCACGCGCCACCCGCTGAAGACGACGAGCACCGCGATCAATCCGGAGAGCAGCGGATCGGCGCGCGTCAGGCCCCAAAGCAAGACGGCCAGCGCCGCCAAGATCGCGCCCACCGAGCCGAGCGCGTCGGTGAGCACGTGAGCCAGCGCGGCGCGCACGTTCAGGTTCGATTGGCCGCGCATGAGCATCAGCGCGACGAGCAAATTCACGACCAAGCCGCCAACCGCGGTCGCCAACATGGGGCGACCTTGAATGGTCACCGGCGTGATCCAGCGCTGGACGGCTTCTTCGACGATCAAAAGCCCGACGAACGCGAGCGCGATGCCGTTTACGAAAGCTGCGAGCACCTCGGCGCGGCGAAAGCCGAAGGTCGTACGGTCAGTGCGCGGCTTGTCGGCGAAGTGCTGGGCGACGATCGCGAGCACGAGCGCGCCTGCGTCGGCCAGCATGTGCCCCGCGTCAGCGAGCAGCGCGAGGCTGCCGCTCCAAAACCCAACCACGACCTCGACGACCATGAACGCCGAGGTGACGACGAGCGCGATCGACAGGGCGCTCTTCGCGCTCTGCCCGTGGCCATGGCCGTGGCCGCCGTGACCATGGCCGCCGTGACCGCCCTCGGCACTCGTCCGTCGCGGCTCCGGAGTCGGCTCAGCTCGCTTCTCCGAGCCGTGACCATGGCCGTGGCCGTGGCCGTGCGAATCGTGGTCGTGCGAGGCGCTCACCGTGGAAGCAAAGCACCAACGCCGGTGTCCGGAAAGTGTTCGCCAAACTGCTGGTGATATCAGGACATTTTTGGCCCATTCAGGCGGGCATTCTGGCGGGGTTCGCGCGACCGACTTGCGCCAGAAACGCGCCTGAGTAGGCTTGGCCATGTTTGACAAGAACTTGCGCGAGTGCCTGACGTTCGACGATGTCATGCTCGTACCCGCGTACAGCGAGGTCCTGCCCACCGAGGTGGACGTTCGCACACGCCTGACTCGCACGATCGAGCTCAACATTCCCATCGTGAGCGCCGCGATGGATTCAGTCACCGAAGCGCGTTCTGCGATCGCGATGGCGCGCCAAGGAGGCATCGGCATCATTCACAAGAATCTGTCGCCCGCCGCCCAGGCCGAACAGGTCGATCGCGTGAAGCGTGCAGAGAGCGCGATCATCTTGGACCCGGTGACGGTGCGGCCGTCCCAATCGCTGCGCGAAGCGCTCGGCGTGATGCGCGAGCACGACGTCTCGGGCGTGCCGGTCGTCGAGGGGGATTCGCCCGTCGGCATTTTGACGGCGCGCGATATTCGCTTCGAGAAAAATCTGGATCAGCCGATCAGTGTGCTGATGACGACCAAGCTCGTCACCGTGCCGCCGGGCTGCGCGCCCGACCAAGCGCGTGAGCTCTTGCACAAGCACCGGATCGAGAAATTGCTGGTCGTCGACAACGGCAAGCTCGTCGGCCTGATCACGATCAAGGATCTACTGCAGGCCGAACGGAACCCGCTCGCGGTCAAGGACGAGCGCAGTCGCCTGCGTGTCGGAGCCGCCATAGGTCCGGGCGCGGATCGCGAAGCGCGCAGTGACGCGCTGGTCGAAGCGGGCGTGGACGTACTGGTGATCGATACCGCACACGGTCATAGCCTGGGCGTGATCGAAGCCGTGCGCGCGACCAAGAAACGTCACCCGAACGTGCAGCTCATCGCGGGTAACGTGGCCACGGCAGACGCGACCAAAATGTTGGTCGACGCGGGCGCAGATGCCGTCAAAGTCGGGATCGGGCCGGGCAGCATCTGTACGACGCGCATCGTCGCGGGCATCGGCGTGCCGCAAATCACGGCCATCGCAGATTGCGTCGAGGTTGGCGAGCGCGCGGGCGTGCCGATCATCGCGGACGGTGGCATCAAGTTCTCGGGCGACGTCACTAAAGCCATCGCCGCTGGCGCGACCGTCGTGATGATCGGCTCGCTGTTCGCCGGCACCGACGAAGCACCTGGCGAGCTCGTGCTTTACCAAGGCCGTAGCTACAAGCAGTACCGCGGGATGGGCTCGCTCGGCGCCATGAAAAAGGGCAGCAAAGATCGCTACGGTCAAGGCGGCACGGCCGATGAAAAGCTCGTGCCCGAGGGGATTGAGGGGCGAGTGCCGCACCGCGGTTCGCTGGCATCGATCCTCGGGCAGCTCGTGGGTGGCCTGCGCGCCGGCATGGGTTACACGGGCTCCAAAACCATCAACGATCTGCGCAAGAATGCCAAATTCATCCGCATCACCGGCTCTGGCCTGCGCGAGAGCCACGTGCACGACGTGATGATCACCGAAGAAGCGCCCAACTACCGCAGCACCTAGGACTAGGGTCACCCCCACCCGTTGGCCTCCGGGGATGCGCGCGTGGTTCGCCGCGCGACGCCATCGAGTGCCCTCTCAAAAACAAAATCTGATGTTTAAGTTTAAACATCGCTTCGCCGCGCAGTGACCACCTGGCGCAGTGACCACCTGGCGCAGTGACCGCCTGGGCGCAGTGGCGCGGTCGCTCGAGCTTATTTTTTGGCGGTTTCGAAGGTGTAGGCGAGGCCGACACTGCCAGCGACACTCGTCACCGAGCCGATGCCATCCGCACACGTCCCGAGCTCGTCGCCACTCAGGCGTTCGCCGGTTGCGTCGAGTCGCGACACGAACGCGACGTGACGCGCGAGGCGATAGTTCAAACCGAGCGCCGCGCCGAGGCCAATGCCGGGGCCGTCCCATGCCGTGCACGAGAAGCTCTGCGCGGGCACGGCGATCGAGTCGGATTCTACGCGCGTGCCGAGCGCGTTGACGTGTTGCATGGCGAGGCCGAGGCGCAAATTGACGAACACGTCGAGGCGCTCGCTGTGCCACGGGAAAACGCGGGTCGCGAGCCAAGCGCTGGTCGCGCTGTACTCCGCGTCAATCGAGTTTTCGCCCGAGAGCCCGCGGATGCGGCCGAGCCCCGTCTGCTCGAGCTCGAGCCCCACGGCGTATTCGGGGCTCCACGCGAGGTACGCACCGAACGCGAAGCTGGTATCCAAGACTTGATCGTTGTCTGATGAATCGAAGCTCGAGCCGAAGCGCGCGTTGAAGCCAAAACGCCCCTCCAGCGTGAGTGGCAGCAGGTCGTAGTCGAATCCAAAGCGACCCGCGAGGGGTGCCGCGGGCGCCTCACGCGGAGACGCCGCGAGCGTCGTGGCAGGACGTTGTTCGTCGAGCGGAGCGGCCGCTTGCGGCAGAGCAGCAGGCGGCGGCGCGGATTCGGGAGTCGGAGCCGGCGGGGGCGCAGCGGTGTCTGGCGT
>DATHOI010000916.1:0-4830 GCA_035485095.1 Polyangiaceae bacterium
GCAAGTCTCGGTGACGTTGGCGGGGCAGACCACGCCCTCCGATCTCGGTCAGATCACGTTGTCCACGTTCATCAACCCCTCCGGATTGAACGCGATTGGACACAACCTGTTCACGCCGACGGCGGGCAGCGGTGAAGCGCAGGTCGGTGAAGCAGGCACGGACGGCCGCGGCACGATCTTGCAAGGCTCACTGGAGCAGTCGAACGTCGACATCGTCGAAGAGATGGTGGGCATGATTTCTGCGCAGCGTGGCTACGAGATCAACTCCAAGGTGATCACCACCGCGGACGACATGCTGCGCGCTGCAACCCAGATGAGCACTTGAGCCGAGAGTGAAGTAACCCGTGAACGTGAGTCGTTTTTCAATCCCAGTACTCGGTTTGTGCCTGTCGCTCTCGCACGGCGCGCACGCCGAAAGCGAGCGATTGATCGACGGCACGCGCGTCCACCTCAGCGACGTGAGCCAAGATTTCGACGGCGACGTGGCAGAGCTCGATTTGGGCCCAGCCCCGCCGCCCGGCAACACGCGCACGTTGCCCAGATCCGAGGTCGAGGCACAGCTCCGAGCCGCCGGCGCCGACGCGAGCAAGCTGCACATGCCGCGCAGCCTCATCTTGCGCAGCGCTGCTCGACACTGGTCGGGGGAAGATCTCAGGGCGCTGCTCGAGCCTGGCTTGTCGTCTGCGCTGCCCCACGGCGTGACGCTGCGCACGCTCAAATATTTGCACCCGCTCGTCACATCCCCGAAGATCACCGTCGGCGACGCGCACTTCCCCAAGATCCCGAAGCACCAGGGCGAGTTCACGCTGACCGCGACGGTCGACCTACGGCAAGACGACATCGTCGTGCTTCGCGTGCCAGTGACCGTAGTCGTAGAGGTCAGCGAGGAAGCCACGCGACCAGCGCTGCTGAGGGGCTCGCGCGTCAGCGTCGTGATCGAACACGGCGGCGCCCGCGTCAGCGCAGTGGCGCTGTCCATGTCAGATGCCGAACTCGGTGACATCACCTTCTTCCGGGTCGCGAGCACGCAACGCGTGCTCCGCGCACGCCTCGAATCCGCAGACACCGCGCGCGTGGTGGAGCAATGAAGAAGCGGAGCGTGGTCTTGCTGTGGGCGAGCTTGCTCGGGGCGGCGCTGCTCGGCGCAACCGTGTCGGGTTGCGGACCGAGCCATATTCAGCCCTTTACGCCGCACGAGCGGAAATACGCGCCAGGCCAATATGCCGCGACGCAGGCGGACGCGCGCCCGTCGTCGGGCTCCATCTACAGCGAAGCCCAACCAGGCTATCTGGAAGATACGCGCGCTCTGCGCGTCGGGGATATTGCGCTCATCAAAATCAACGAACAAGCCAATGCGCAAGGCGGCGCGACGACGACTCTGAAGAAAGACACGTCGCGTTCCGCCAGCGTCAGTTCACTGCTCGGCTTGATGCCCGCAATGCAGAAGGCGTATCCAAACATCGACCCGAAGTCGCTGCTGGCGATGGCGTCCCAGAATGATTTCGACGGCGAGGGTCAGACGCAGCGCGCTGGCACACTCAACGGCGCCATCGGCGTGCACGTAAAGCAGGAGATGCCCAATGGTGATCTCTTCGTCGAGGGCACCAAAGTCGTGATGATCAATCACGAGGAGTACCACCTGTACGTCTCCGGAGTGATCCGCCCAGCCGATATCCAACCCGACAATTCGGTCGACTCATCGCTGATCGCCGACGCGCGCGTCGAGTTCACTGGCCGCGGTGACATCAACGACCAAGTGGAACGCGGTTGGCTCACCAAAGTTTTGGACTTCGTGAACCCGTTCTGAGCCATGAAACCGCGCATCTCAAGCACTTCTCAGCGTTCCCCGAGGCGACACGTGCGCTTCATGGCGCTGTGCCAGGTCCTGGTTGCTGCGCTCGGGCTGCTGGCGACGACCCCCGCACGCGCCGACAAATTGCGCGATCTGTGCGATGTCGTGGGTGCGCGCGACAATCAGCTCGTCGGCTACGGTGTGGTGACGGGGCTCAACGGCACGGGCGACGACATCATGGTGCCCTTTGCGGCGCAATCACTGCGCTCGTTGATGCGCCGCTTGGGTATCCAAGTCGACTCGAGTCAAGTCCGACTGCGCAACGTCGCCGCGGTGATCGTCACGGCGACCATCCCTGCGTTCGTTCGCCCAGGCTCGCGGCTCGATGTCACGGTCTCTTCGATGGGCAATGCCAAGTCGTTGCGCGGAGGGGTCTTGATTCAAACGCCGCTCCGCGGCGCCGATCGTAAAACTTACGCAGTCGCACAAGGTGAGCTCGTGGTCGGAGGCTTCTCCGCGGCCGGGGCCAACGGCAGCTCACTGCAGCAAAACGTGACGACCACCGGTCGCGTACCCACGGGCGCGCTCGTGGAGCGCGAAATCAAAGCGGTTTACGACACGAAAGACAAGCTCACGCTGGCGCTACGCAGCCCGGATTTCGGAACGGCGCAACGCGTGGTGGAAGCTCTGAAAAAGGCCTTCGGAGACAACAGCGCGACCGCGCTCGATGGCGGCGCGATCGAGGTCAAGGCACCCGACGATCTGAAGTCGAAGCCCGTGGAGCTGCTCGCCAAGCTCGGAGACTTGGACGTCGATCCGGTGACCTCCGCGCGGGTGGTGATCAACGAACGCACGGGCACCATCGTTGCGGGCGGTGATGTGCATCTATCCCCTGTCGCGATCGCCCAGGGAGGCATCACGATCTCCGTTCAGGAGACGAAGGACGTGAGTCAGCCCAACGCTTTTGCAGCAGGTCAGACCAAAGTAGTGCAAAACAGTACCGTGCAAGCGAATGAACAGCAGTCCGCTGGGCCAACCCTCAGTTACCTGAAGGGTGCGGCGACACTCGCTGACGTTGCGCAAGCACTGTCCACGTTGGGCGTTTCACCGCGCGAGCTTGGCAGCATCCTCCAAGCATTGAAGGGCGCTGGCGCGCTTCGTGCAGAGATTGTGATCCAATGATCCCGCCGATCAGCAGCACTCCCGCGGTGAACGCGGGTACCGCGAGCCCCGCGCTGGATCCGCGAATCCAAAAGGCGGCGCGCGACTTCGAGGCGATCTTCGTGCGCCAGATGCTCAAATCTGTCGAGAAGACCACGGCGGCAGGCGGGGGCACTCAAGCCGCCGCTGGCGAGAACACCTACGGGTCGATGATCGTGGGCGCGCTCTCGGACGCCATCTCCAACGCCGGGGGCCTGGGTTTGGCCGACGAAATCCAAAAGAGCCTCGCGCGAGCAGTCACCAAGCCTTCGAAATGAATAGTATTTATGGACTCGGCTCAGGCCGGAAAGGTTTCTTCTAAAGGGTCCCCCATGCCTGCCGTTCCTTCGTTCAAGAACAGTGTGCCGGAGTGCTTCTCCGGCCGTGCTTCGTTTTGGAGGACTGGATGAAAGGAATCACAGGCAACCCGGTACTCGACGCCTACCAGCGGATGACCGTGTCCAAGGTGGGTGCCGCGAAGACCGCGGAAGCGCCAGCCCCGACATCGGGTGGCACCGGGCCGGTGACCGCGGCGGCCGAGATTTCCATCTCGTCACCCGCGCGAGCGATGGCAGCCAACATCGGCAACCAAGCCGTCGACCATCAAAAGATCGACAGCTTGAAGAGTCAGATCGCGCAAAACAAGTATCAGATCGATTCGGGCGTGGTCGCAAAGAAGATGATTGAAGCTCTCGGCTGAGGCCGCGTAGCGGAAATTAGTCGACGGACAAGGAGATGCGGTGCAGGAGGCAACGATACCGAGCGAGCTGACGCAAACGCTGTGCGCGTTGGAAGCATTGCACCAGGAGGAATGCCAGGTGCTGATTCGCCTCGACCAGACCGCGCTCGATGGCATCACCGAGCAAAAGCTGGCCCTCTGCACCCGGCTCAGCGAGCTCTCCAGCAAGGTGCCGCCAAAGCCGTCCGACCGCGAGCTATTGCAGCGCGTTCGTCGGGCCGCGCTGAAGAATCGCGTGCTCGCGATGCACGCTCGAGACGCGGTCGCCACGATCTTGAACGACGTCGGCATCGTGACCCCGCGAGCCGCACAGAGTTTTGGCTCGCAGCGTCCGATGGCCATCCAGAACGGCGTGCGCGTGAATTGGAGCGGCTGACGTGGGAAACCTGATGTCGCTGCTCAATACGGCGCGCGATGCGCTCGCCGCTCAAAGCTACGGGCTCGACGTCACCGGCCAGAATATCTCCAACGTCAATACGCCCGGCTACGTACGGCGTTCACCGATCCTGGAGACGCAGGCCCTCGGGACTGCGACCACCGGCAGCGTCAAAATCGGCGGTCTGCAGCGTGCCACGGACGTCTACACCGAGGCCGCCACCTATACCGCCAACGGCTCCGCAGCGGCTGCCAACACGCGTGACCAGTCTCTCGCCTCGGTTGAGTCGCTGTTCAACGACACGAGCGGTCAAGGCTTGGCGAGCTCGCTCGGTAACGTATTTTCGTCGTTCTCGGCGTTGGCGGCCAATCCAACCGACGCAACCACGCGCGCGAACGTGCTGAGCGCCGCTGACGCATTCAGCCAACGCGTCAATCAGACCGCGAACTCACTGGCTCAAACCAGCAATGACCTGTTGAAGCAGGGGCAAGAGACCGTCAGCGAGATCAATCAGCGCGCTACGGACATCGCCAAGTTGAACTCTCAAATTCAACAGGCTCAAGCCCAAGGCAATGACGCTTCCGATCTCTTGGATCAGCGCGACGCCAAATTGAGTGATCTCTCGTCGCTCGTCGACGTGCACACTTACACGGACAATCAAGGCAATCTGGTGGTGCAGGCGTCGGGCGCAACGATCGTCAACGGTAGCACCGTGAGCGCGCT
>DATHOI010000917.1:0-17745 GCA_035485095.1 Polyangiaceae bacterium
CGACCCGATCGCGATAGGTCGGTCGACGTACACCACGCGCAGCTCCTGCGGACGCAGCCCACGATACAGCGCCGCCCCCGTGATACCACCGACCAACCAGATGCCTGCAGCAACCGCCAGCAGCTTCGTGCCTGCAGCGCCGCCGAGCAGCGAGCTTGCCACTGGGTGCATGCTTGCAGGGACCACCGAATGCTTGACGAGCGCCGACGCCGCCGTCGCCGACGCAGCAGTATCGAGTGCAGCAAACAGTGCGCCTGCGACGCGTTCTTTCGTCTCCGCCGGCGGCTCATCGCCTGCGCCGAGCGCGCGCAGTGTGTCGAGCGGCTTCACGCGTCACCTCGCTGCGCGCGCAGTCGCCGCACGCACTGCTCATACTCTTGCCGAGCCAAACGCAATCGCGAATATGCCGTATTTAGCGGGATATCGAGCGTTTCGGCTACCTCCGGAATGCTGTGTCCTTCGACTTCGTGCAGCAGCAGCACCGCGCGTCGATCGAGTGAGACCTGCTTCAAGGCGAGCTCTGCGAGCTCCAGCTCTTGGCGAGTGATGAGTTGTTCATCCACGGGCGCGACCGGATCCGCCATCTCCGGCGCCACCACGCACAGCTCGACCCGGTGGTGCGCCAAGTGCCGATGGTTCGAGGCCGCGTTGAAGGCGAACGCGAACAACCATGGCCGTAGCGGGCGACGCACGTCATACGTCGCAAGTTGACCGTGCACCTGCAGAAAAACGTGCTGCGTCAGATCCTCCAGATCGCGTTCTGGGACCCCAAGCCGCCGGAGCACATTCCAAACGTACGAAAACTGCTGCTCGAAGAGCGAGCGAAAACTGGGCGGCGCAGACGGAGCCAGCTCCACCCGCTTCGACACCTTCTGCGCGCCCATGTAAGGGGATTATTGCCGAGACTCGGTTTCCGTCATGAAATCCACGCTCTCGTCTCAAACGTCCTGCGCGCGTCGGTCACTTGGCCGGCCAGGCCTGACTCGCGATGGGCGGTGTCGCGACTCGCGCACGAGAAACCGGGCCGTTCACGGAACGAGCAGTACTTTGCCCTTCGCCTTCCGGTCATGCAGGTAGGCGTGGGCGGCAGGGGCCTCATCGAAGCGGAAGCTGCGGTCGACGTGGGGCGCGAGCTCTCCGCGCTCGTACATCTCGAGCAGGGCGGCGAACTGCGGCTCCAGCAGATCAGGCCGACTGAACAGGTGGGCCATGTTCGTGCCGCTGATGGTTTTGTTGTCGCCCATCAGCTGCATGGGGCCCCACTTCTTCGCCGAGTAAAAGAGCTCCTTGGCGGCGTGGAAAACGCTGCGCGTCTGGCCGGACACGGCTGCCGACAAGCCAAAAAATACCAAGCGCCCGCATGGCGCGAGCAGCTCGTAGCCGTCGGACCAAGATTTACCGCCGACTGGATCCAAAATCAGGTCCACGCCCTGATCGCCGACGATGGCGCGCGCTCGTTTCGCGTAGTCAGCGGTCGACTCGAGCGTGTAGTCGCAGCCCTGTTCTTTCAAGAACGCGTGCTTGGCGGCAGAGGCCACGCCGATGATGCGGCACGCGCGCGTTTTCGCGATCTGAATCGCCGCGAGCCCCACGCCGCCCGCGGCGGAATGAATCAACACCGTGGATTTTGGCCGCAAGTGCCCAGTGAACAGCATCATGTTGTGGGCCGTGCCGTACACGACCGGAAACGCCGCGGCTTGCTCGAAGCTCATGCGCTCCGGCATCTTGAAGATCTGCATTCGCGGAAGCACCACGACGTCGCTGTAGCCGCCAAACCGGCACATCGCGACGACGCGCTCGCCTTCATGGATGTCCGTTACACCAGCCCCCACTTGGTCAACGACTCCCGACACCTCATAGCCGACCACACACGGTAGCTTCGGCGCGTCCGGGTAGAGCCCGACGCGCGCCATCAAATCCGCGAAGTTGATGCCGCTCGCTTTCACCCGCACCCGTACTTCGCCCGCCCGTACCTGCGGATCCGGCGCTTCCTTGACGACGAGCACGTCCGGCGCTCCAACCTTGGTGATCCAGATTTGACGCATGGCGCGAGTATGCACCCGGTCAGGCTCGACGCATGCCCCGTACCAGGATTACTCGGCCTCCACGCGGCTCCGGCGCCTCACGCCAATCGCTTGCTCGTCAAAACCGCCCAACGCCCTCCGCCGCGCCCTCCCACAACGCATTGCCCAGCTCCGTTTCGCCATCTCCCGCCCAGTGCGCCGCAAATGCATCTCTCAGCACGAGCTCCGCTTTCTTCCCGCGTGGTGAGAAGCCCCACTCGGCTTCTTGGGACATGTCGTCGGGGTCCGCGTACAGGCGCCACACGAAGAACCCCGCGAACCACGGTTCATCGACGAACGCGGAGAGCAACGCGCGGTAGCCATCCGCTTGCGCCTCTTGGTCGGGCACCACGTGGCTCATCTTGTCGGGCCATTCCCAGGGGCGCACAGCGGCGTTGACGCGGGTCGTGTAGCCAAATTCATTGAACAGGATGGGCTTTTGCCAAGCGTCAGCGAGCGCTTGCAGATGGTCCCTGACACGCAGGCCGCCGGCGGCGAGCTCGTCGAAGGTCGCGCCGTCTTTTTCCGCGAGCGGGAAGAACGCGTTCAAACCGATGACGTCCAAGTCACCCAAGATCACCGTCTGTTCGATGTCGTCCCAATTGCCCGCGTACGTGAGGAGTCCGGGATACACGCGCCGTACGTCTTGCAGAATGGGCGCGAAGGAAACGGCGTGCGCGGTCGTCAGCCAACTGCGCAGCTCGACGCCGACCGAGAGCATGTCCGCGTGGGCGTCGCGCGCGACTTCGGCCCAGGTCAGCAAAAACGCCCGATAATTTCGGCTCCAGGTTTGCCAAGCGTCATCCGAGCCCGGATCGAGCTCGCCTCGCCATTCGCCGCTTTCGACCCATAAGTGCGGCACGATCAGCACACGCAGGCCGCGCGCGTGTGCTTGGCGGACCGCGCGCACGATGGCCGCGCGGTTTGCGGCGAACGGCGCTTCGAAGCTCAAGGAGATGCCCGTGCCATGCAGATCGGAAACGCGCGCGAACGGCGTGAGGCTGACCCAGTTGGCGCCTAGACGCGTGGCTTCACCCACCGTGCGTTCGTACGCGGCGCTGCCATAGCCTTTGTTGGGGTGAAGCGCGCTCTCGATTGGGCCGACGGTGATGCCGCGGATGGTGCCGAGCCGCGTCTCCGTCCATGCGTTCGCGCCCGGAGCCAGTAGCGACGCGCGGGGCTTGCCCGCGCTGGCGTCAGCGCCCACGCCCCAAAAAACACAAGCTAAGCACGACGCGACGGCGACCCGGCCGAGCTTACGCCACGTGCGCGCTAGGCGCAGAGAGCACGACTCAGCCATACAGCTTTCGAAAAAGCAGGCCCAGCGCAGGCTCATCGATGCTCGTTAGATCTGGTACGACCCAGTCCGCCCCGTGTGCGTACAGCTCCGCTTCGGGATAGCTGTGTCCGACGGCAATGCACGGCAAGCCCGCCGCTTTCGCTGCCTCGACGCCCGCGAGCGAGTCCTCGATCACGAGCGCGCGCTTGGCTTGTTCACGCGGCACGAGCGCGCTCAGCGCGTCGATGCCGAGCAAGTAGCCGTGCGGGTCGGGTTTCGAGGCGCGCGTGTCTTCGGCCGCGACGACGCTCGCGATCAGCTCACGCACGCCGAGCGCGTCGATGCCGAGCTCGATTTCGTCGCGCAGCGCGCCCGACACGATGGCCACCGGACCCACCGCCGCACGCCGACGAATCAGCTCGGTCGCGCCCGCGAAGAGCGGTAGCGATGCTTCGGCGCGCGCGCGGTACAGCGGCCGCTTGGCCTCGACGAGCGAAGCAATGAAGGCGCTGTCGGCGACGCGGCCGGCGTCACGCAAGATGGCGTCGAAGGCGCCCACGTCGTCGAAGCCGAGATATTTTTCCCAATACTCGGCTTCCGTGAGCGTGACGCCGAGCGGCGCGAGTGCGTCCTGGAAGGCGGCCAGGTGGACGGTTTCGTCGTTCGCGAGGACGCCGTTGTAATCAAAGAGGGTGGCAGGAAACACGGCAAATTCACCGAGGTCTGGTTCCCCCAAGGCTTCTTCTAGTGCGGTTGCATTGGGGGGCTGGCTGTGTCAGGTTCCGCGGCCGTAAAGGACCGAATGAGTCGTAACACATGAGTAAGGGCGATCTTCTCGAAATGGAGGGTGTCATTCAGGATGCTCTCGGCGGCGGCCAATACAACATCAAGGTCGACCAAGGTGGCGCCATCGTCCGCGCCCAGCTCTCCGGTCGTATGCGCCGTCATCATATTCGTGTGCTTCCGGGGGACCGCGTGCGTGTCGCCGTTTCTCCGTATGATTTGTCGCACGGTCTGATCGTTTACCGCGGCAAGTGAAGCGCGTCCGAGCGCGCTCGGGCAGCTTGTTGTGTTTGTTTTTTGGATGGGCGCTCAGTTGCTCGCGGACGACTGAGCCAAGCGACCACGAGCGTCCCAGCTCGTCGGCCACGTCGCAGAGCGCGATGCCGCAAAGCGCGACGCTGCTCGACGCCGCGCCGCCCGCGCTGCTCTATCTCCCGGACGGCGGCGACACGGTGCAGTTCGGCGCGGCACCCGGCGCCGAGCTCTTGCCCGGTGCGCTCGCCGCGGCGTCGCGCTGTCCAGCGGACATGGTCGACGTGCGCGGGCGCTTTTGCATCGATCGCTATGAAGCGACGCTCGTCGACGCCAAGGGCGGTCGCCGGCTCTCGCCCTACTATCACCCGACGCGCGCGCAAACCGCCGCCTCGTTCAAGGATTGGTCGGAGCGCGCGCGCGGCGACAAGCTCGCCGTCCCACCGCCGCCGGACTTTCAGCTCAGTGAGGACTTCGAGCCACGCGCAGAATCGCGCGCTGGTGTGACGCCGAGCGGCTACTTGAGTGGCAACTTGGCCGAGGTTGCCTGCCGCAACGCGGGCAAACGCTTGTGCACGCTCGAGGAATGGGTGCTCGCGTGTCGCGGCGAAGCCAACCACAAATTCCCGTACGGCGATCGCTACGAAGAGGGGCGCTGCAATGTGTTCCGCGAGGCGCACCCTGCGCAGATCTTGCACGGCGACATGTCGACCGGTCACCTCGATCCGCGGCTCAACTTGGTCGAAGGCGCAGCGGGCCCGCTATTGCGCAAGACGGGCGCGACCGAGAGCTGCAAGAGCGTGTGGGGGAGCGACGCGGCTTACGACATGGTGGGCAATCTGGATGAGTGGGTGGAGGCGCCCGTGGGGGCGTTCGTGGGAGGGTTCTATTCGCGGAGCACGAGGGAGGGGTGTGATGCAAAAGTGAGTAGTCATCCGCGGGCGTATTTCGACTACAGCTTGGGAGTTCGTTGTTGTCGGTGAGGTTCTCGCGCGCGGTTGCGAGCTGAGTGTCGCGTATTCGGCCCAGAGGCCGACAAATGACAGAAAATGTAGTCATATGTAGGTTGGTGTCTTACCATTCGATCGAGATGGTCACCAACCCAAGAAAACCCGAAGAATCGTCGAGCTATTTCGCTTTCAGCAGGCGCCGCGGACGGCTCACCAGCCTGGGGCTGATGGCCCTTGGCGCGTTGCTTGTGAGCGGCTGTGGGAACCCGATCGCACGCAAGCTCGAGGGGCGCTGGCTCGGCGAGAGCGTCGAGAACTTCGACTCCAAGGACGTCGCGGCGGCGACGGGTTGGGCACGCGGGCTCAGTCTCGAATTTTCCGGCACTCATCTCACGGTCGCGGTGCCGGCGGAGGAGCCGCGCACTGGCAAGTATCGAGTCGCGAGCGTGCACGACAATGACGTCGAGCTGGCCGTTACGCGCTTGGACGGCGCGGTCGACAGCGCGAGCTTCAAGCTCGACGACGAGCACAGCTTGCGCTTCATGGTCGGCGACAATCGCGCCGTCGTGTTGCGGCGCGAACAGTGAACACCGCAGACTAGCGCTCCGTTCGAGGGGCGCTGCTTTGCGCTTCGCGGCGACGCGCCGCTCAGCGCTTCAGCTCGAGGATGCGCGTGAAGGTCGCGCCTTCCAACGAATGGGCGAAGGTCAGATTGCGCAGTCCGGCGACGCCGCAGTCCTCTACGGCCGGAGCAAGCGGTGGCCCGAAGGTCACGCTCTGCACTGTGCCGTCACCCGCGATGCTGAGCGTCATGCCCGTGCTGACGCTCACGCTGACGCCGGTCGACTGAGTTTTGTCGCGGAAGCAGCGGTTCAGCAGCTCGACAGCCGAGCTTACGCCGGCTTCGATGTCCGAGATGGATGGCTGCTCGGGCAGCGCTGGCGTCGGTTGCGCCGCGCTGGGCGGCTGCGGGTTCAACGCGCCATCCGCGCTCGGCGCGGACATGGCTGACGATGCGGGCGGCGTGGCCGTGGCCAGGGCATGGCTAGGACTCGCTGCGACCGAGCGCGCGATTTCACGGTGCGATTTGGGCCCGCTGTCACGCATGACCACCGAGGCGTTGCCCTCGACGCTGCCCGTGCGCCCGTCGAGCCCGAAGCTGCCGCGCGAGCCGCGACGGAGCAAGAACGACGGATCGGAGTGTGTCCCAATGGGCTCCACGGCTACCGTGCCCTCGGTCACCTCGACCTCGATGCGATCACCGACGCGCTCCACGCGAAACGCGGTCCCATGCACCGCGACGCGCGTGCCGCCCACTTCGACGGCGAAAGTCTCCGGCTTGGGCTTTGGGACGACGCTTGCAGAGAGCGCGCCGTCTTCCAGGCGCACGGTGAGAAATTCTGCTGCGTCGACCACGGACGCCGTGGCGTGCGGGTCGAGCGTCCAACGCGCGCGCCCCACGTGCTCGACGACGACATTTCGGTTGCCCGCAGTGACGTGTGTGCCGACCGCTAGCGCATCCCCGTTGATCGGCCCGTTCTGAATCCGTGCCGTGGCTTTACTCTGCGCGACCGGCGACGGTTTGTGCCGCGCCGCGAACAAAAAGACGCCCGTCGCGACCGCAACGAGCGCAGCCGCAGGCAAGCGCAGCCGCCCAAAAAAGCCGGGCGCGACCGAGCCAGAGGCAGGCCGCGGTTCGTTCATCAGTCGCGCTTCTACGCGGTCCCAATCCAGCTCCGGGGGGGGCAGCTCGCGTAGCTCGCCCACGAGGTGGGCGAGCGCTTGTTCTTCGTCGCTGCGTTTGCGGCTCACGTCGACTCCGTTTCACTGAGCGCCGCTTCGGCGTCGACTTCATGCACCAGCTCTCGGGCCACGACTGCCAGCGACGGCTCTTCACGCAGCAGTGTGAGCAGCTCGCGACGGGCGTAGAACAAGCGCGTGCGTACGGTCAGCACGGGTGCGCTGACGACCTTGGCGATCTCGCTTGGGGACAGCCCTTCCAGCTCGTGCAGCACGAACACAGCCCGCTTTTTGTCGCTCAAACGGTCGAGCAAGCGGTAGAAGGCAGCGACGCGCCGCGCTCGAGCCACTTGGTCGTCTGGTAGCTCTCGCAGGTCTGGGCCGAAGGCGTCATCCGGCGCCTCGTGAGTGACGGGGCGGCTGCGCGCGGCGCGCCGCTGCATCAGGACGACGTTCACTGTCACGCGGTACAACCAGGTCGAGAAGCGCGACTGGCCGCGGAAATCCTTGATGCTGCGGTACACCTGCAGGAATACCTCCTGCACGATGTCTTCTAAATCAGCGGGGCGACCCGTCATGCGCTGCACGAGCCGCGCGACGTCCGCGCGATGAGCGCGGAACACTTCTCGGAATGCTAAGCCGTCACCGGTCTTGCAGCGTTCGATCAGTTCCGAGAGCTCGGCCACGACACTGAGCTTAGCCGCAACGAGGCGAGCTTGCCGGTGCGCAGGCGCGGGCTCAGCCCACGGAAGATGGCCAATGTAAGGGGCGGCAACCACTGCTTGGTGAGATGCGCCACATTCTCAAATGTTTCATCTCCGAAGCGGTCTGCTGACGCTTCCTCCGGTTACCACTCCGAGGCATCGCTCGAGCCGGTGGACTTACACCGGCCTCTGGCGGAATTTTCTCAGAACAGCGCGCGCAATTCGAGGGCCGGCTTCTTCTTTTGCTCGAGCACCCGATTGAGGGCGCGCAGCAGCCGGGTTTTTGCCGGACCCGAGACTGGCTTCCCGACGCTAACGGCCGTGATCAGGCGATCCGTTACGGCGCGACCCGAACGCGGCTTGGCCGGCTTCTCGGCGCCCTCCGCCGGTTTTTCCCCGCTCTTTTTGGACGCGTGCTTGGCGTGGCGCAGCTTGCGATCCTCGGGGCGCAGCCGCTCGAGCTCCTGCGAAGCCACGATGATGCGACGGGGGTCGATTTTGTTGTCCTGGAGGAATTGAGCGAACTTGGTGGCCATTGATTTTTCTGCCGAGTTGCCGCGCGTCGGCCAAAACGGACCGGCGGGGGCGCGGAACCTAGCCTGAAGGATTGTGCCCGTCCAGCCGGGCGTCCCGGGCGCGTTTTGCCCGGGAAAACCCCGCGCGCTGAGTGAGCATTTCCTTGGCCGTGCTCCGCGGCCGGCCGAAGCCGGGGTAAGATGTTCGAATGCCCGACGGCGAACTCGAGCGCGTGCGCCTCGCTGCTGCCTTCGTCGCTGAACGTCTCGAGGTGCGACCACGCGTGGGCGTCGTGCTCGGCTCCGGCCTCGGTGCGTTCGCGGACGAGCTGGGTTCGGTGATCCGCATCCCGTACGGCGAGATCCCCGAGATGCCGCGCTCCCAGGTGGTCGGCCACGCGGGCAACTTGTGTGCGGGTTACGTATCGGCCGTGCCCGTCGCCTGCTTGCAGGGGCGTGCGCACGTGTATGAAGGTCATAGTCAGAGCCGCGCCGTGTTTGGTGTGCGCGTGCTCGCGGAACTCGGTTGCCGCGCAGTGCTCTTGACCAACGCCGCGGGCGGCATCCACGGGAGCTTCGCGCCGGGCGACCTAATGCTGATCACCGATCATCTGAACCTGATGGGTGATAGTCCTCTGCGCGGTCCAAACTTCGGCGCCGGGCCGCGCTTTCCGGATCTCAGTCATGCCTACGACCCGGCGTTGCTCGAGGGCGCGCGTGACGCCGCTCGCGCGTCCGGCGTCACGCTACGTGAAGGGGTGTACGCCGCGCTGCTCGGACCGAGCTACGAAACTCCTGCGGAGATCCGGATGCTTCGCACGCTGGGTGCCGACGCGGTCGGCATGAGCACCGTGCCCGAAGTGATCGCCCTGCGGCAAATGGCGATACGCGTCGGCGCCATGAGCTGCATCACGAATTTGGCTGCGGGCGTCTCCGGTCAGCCGCTCGATCACAGCGAGGTCGAGGCCACTGCCCGGCGCTCGCGGCAGGCGTTTACCGACGTGCTGACGCGTTGGGTTGCCGCAGCGGGGATGGCCGTCGCGTGACGAAGCTCAGTGCGGACCTACAGAGGCTCGTCGACGCCGCGCGTGCCGTGCGCGCGCACGCCTATGCTCCTTATTCGTCATTTTTGGTGGGGGCAGCGTTGCGCACGGTCGACGGCGAGCTGTTCAGCGGTTGCAATGTCGAGAACGCGAGCTACGGCGGAACGATCTGCGCGGAGCGCTCTGCAGTGCTCGGCATGGTCGCGCACGCGCGGCGGCCGAGCTCGCCGTTACCGGCGGGCTTTCGTCCGCGTCTCAGCGCCGTTGCGGTGTTCACCGACGCTGCGACGCTGGCGATGCCTTGCGGCTTGTGTCGCCAAGTGCTGGCCGAGTTCGAGCAAGACGCGCTCGTCGTGGTTGCCAATCCGCGTGAGTCGCGCGTGCTTCCGTTCTGCGAGCTCTTCCCCGAACCGTTCGTGCTGACGCGATGACCAAGCCTCGCAGCTTGCCGTACAATCGGGTCGTGCCGGGCGATCCGCCCGAGCTCATCGTGTACGATCGCTTGCAGCCGTGTCCATATTTGGCGGAGCGGGTCGCGCGCATGCCGCTGCGCATTCCAGCCCGTTTATTGCAGCGAAACGAGCTCGAGCGCCGGCTTTCGACCGGCGATCGCCGACAAGGCATCTTCCTTTATCGCACGTCGTGTCCGGGTTGCAGTGCGTGCGAGCCGATTCGGATCGAGGTCGCGAATTTCGTCGCCAATCGCTCGCAGAGGCGAGCGCTCGAGCGAGGGAACGCGCGTATTTCGGTGGAGGTCGCCGACCCGATCGCCGACGCGCGACGCGTCGAGCTGTACAATCGTCACAAGGAGCTGCGCGGCCTATCGAGTGATCGCGACGGTATCGATCTCGATGGCTATCGCGAGTTCTTGGTGGTGAGCTGCTGCGAGAGCTTCGAGCTACGCTACTTGCTCGACGGCGTATTGATTGGTGTCGCGCTGGTCGACCGGAGCGACGAGGCGTTGTCCGCCGTGTACTGCTATTACGATCCGATCTTCGAAAAGCTCGGCATCGGCACGTACTCGGTGCTGACGCAGATCGAGCTCTGCAAGTCTTGGGGGCTGCGCTATTTGTATTTGGGTTTGTACATCGCCGAATCCGAGCGCATGAAGTACAAAGCCCGCTTTTTGCCGCACCAACGCCTGATCGAAGGCGCGTGGCGAACCTTCCAGCGTTAGTCGCGGACTGCGCGTACAGCCTTCGCGCTGAGCGCCTCGGCTAGCTTGCCAGTGCCGTCCGGGGTTCGGTGCTGCCGACAGAACGCCCACGCCCCAGTCAAGAAAGCGCGGCCCGAGAATCAACCCGCCGCGTTGCGGGCACGAGTGCCAACGCCGCGCAGACCGAGAGCCCGGCGAGCAATGGGAACATCGCGTGCCAGCCGAAGTGGGCGCTGATGGCGGGCAAAGTCAGCCCTTCGAGCATGCCGCCGAGCGAACCGACGCCGTTCACGAGCCCGGTCGCCGTGGCCGCGGCTGCGAGGCCGCCCACGTCTTGCGCGGCGGCGCCCGAAAGCAACGCGTCGGGACCGAACAAGAGCGCGCCGACGAGCGCGAGCGTCGCGACCGTGAGTGCGACGTGCTGCCCGAAGCTCGCGCACGCGAGGAGCGCGAGCGCCAAGCCGAGCAAGCTCAAGATCGAGAGCGCAGGGCGCGACAGTGTCCGTACGCGATCGGAGAACGCGCCGAGGGCTATCACACCGAGAATGCCGCCGCCCTCGAACGCATTCGAAATGTAAGCCGCGCGGTCCGGCGCGTAGCCGAGCGTCGTCGACAGATAGTACGGCAGCCAGAAAAGCAGGGCATAGCGCACGTATTTGATGAAGAAGTAGCTCGCGCCGAAGGCCCATAACACGGGGTTCTTCAGCGCCGCGCGCTGCGCGGCTTGGCGGAGCTCGGTATCGGTGCTCACGACTCCGGTGTTCTGCGGGGCCGACTCGGCGTGACGACTCTTGAGGAAGAGCAGAATCAACAGCGCAACGACGAGCATCCACAGCGCTGGACCGAAGAATGCCGCGCGCCAGCCCTGTTTCCGCAGTAGATACGCGGCAAAATCCGTAGCGGCGATACTGCCGACTTGGTAGCACGTGCACCAGAACGCCATCACGGTGCCGCGATTTTGCGGTGTCGTCCATTCCGCCATGGCGCGCGTCGTACCGGGCCAGCCCGTCGATTGCGCGAGTCCATTGACGAAAAACAGCGCCGCGAACGCCAGCGCGAAGTGCGTTGCGCCGAACGCGGCACATGCAGCGGCAGAGACGATCAAGCCGTAGCCGATCAGCCGACGCGCGCCCACGCGATCGCCCAAGTAGCCGCTGGCAAATTGTCCCAGCGCGTATGCCGTGAGATACAGCGTATCGATCAAGCCGAGGGAGTAGACGCTCAGCCCAAGCGTGTGCTGCAGCGTCGACTTGACGACGCTGAACCCCTTGCGACCGAAGTAGTAACTGGCATAGGCAACCCATGTCAGCCCCCAAGCGGCGTAACGGTTCCCCCGGCGCTCGCTCATCGCACCCGAATCGAACCACGAAAGCGTGCTCGAGAACAAGGCGTGCTTGGTGCGCGGCCTGCGCGCACCCCGCGGGTCGGCTAGACTAGTCAGGGTGCGCGTCGTTTCGCTGACCTGCTCGAACACGGAGATCGTCTGCGCGCTCGGTTGTGCGGACTACCTGGTTGGAGTCGATGATCACAGCGACTATCCCGTGCAAATCGTCACCCGGCTGCCACGCGTTGGTCCCGATCTCGGAATCGACGTGGCGCGCGTCGCTGCGCTCGACCCCGACCTAGTGCTCGCGTCGCTGACCGTGCCCGGTCACGAGCGCATCGTGGCTCAGCTCGAGGCGGCAAAGTTACCGTTCTTCGCGCCGGAGCCCGTTTCGCTAGCGGACGTATACGACGACATCGCGCAGATCGCGTCGCGGCTCGGCGTTCCGGAGCGCGGTAGCGAGCTCGCCCTGCAGATGCAGCGAGCCATGCCCGAGCGCCTCAAACCGAAGCGGCCTCCGCGCTTGCTCGTGGAGTGGTGGCCAAAACCGGTGATCGTGCCCGGGCGTCGGAGCTGGGTGCACGACCTCATCGAGCGGGTTGGTGCGGACAATCCATTCGGAGCCCGGGCCGTGAAGAGCACACCTATCCGTGATGAAGAGGCCGTCGCCGCCGCGCCTGACGCCGTCATCATGTCCTGGTGCGGCGTGCGGCTCGAAAAGTACCGCCCCGACGTGGTGTATCGCAGGCCCGAGTGGCAGCGCATCCCAGCGCTCACCGAACGTCGAGTATTCGCCGTTGCCGAAGCATTTTTGGGCCGACCCGGGCCGCGCTTGGTCGAAGGCTATCGGGCGCTCGCCGAGATCGTTCAGTCGATCGAGCGGTTCTCGGCTTCCTCGATCTGAGCGAGCGCGGCGGCCAAGGCGTCCTTTGCGCGCTCCAGCGAGCTGCGGTCCGCGGCCCATTTGGAGTGGGCTCGAGTCACGCGCTCCCGCTCAGCAGCGAGCTGGGCTTGCGCAGCTTGCAGATCGCCGCGCGCGGCAGCCAAAGCAGCCTCGTGCTGCGCGAGCTTCGCTTCGCGATCGTCCAGTATGCGCTCGGTCGAGGCGAGTGAAGTTTGGCTCTGCGATAGCTCACCTTCTAGGGTCTTGATCCGCGCGGCTTGCGTGTCGAGGTTGCTGCGCGCGGTTTGAAGCTCGTCCCCCGTGGTGAGGAGATTGGCCTCGAGATCGCCATACGCCTTGTCTTTCGCGGTGATCGAGTCGTGCGCCTCCGCCAGCTCCTCGGTGCGTGAGTTGAGCTCGGCTTCGGTGGCCGCGAGCTTGGCGTCGCGCGACGCTTCGCTTTGCTGCTTCTCGGCGCGCAACGCGCCCAGAGTGGCCTCGTGCGCCGCGGCCAGCTCCGCCTCGCGATCGGCAAGAACTCGCGCTGCCGCGGCCTCGGCGTCCGCCATGTCTTGGGCATGCTCGGCGCGTGCGCGGTTCATCGCGTCTTCGTTGGCGCGGTGCAGCGAGGCGAGCTTGTTGTCGAGCTCGCGCTTGAGCTCGGCCTCACGCGCGGCAATGGCTTCAGCTTGCGCGGTCGCCGCGTTCGCTTGGAATCCGGCGAGCGTTTGCTCATGCTCGGCGTCCGCCTCGGCTCGCGCGTTGCTCGCGGCCTCTTCGGCCAGCGCTCGGCCGGCTTCTTCCGCGGCGGCGACGGCAGCGGCGGACTTTGCCTCGCGATCGGCGAGCTCCGCCTCGTGCATCGCGCGCGCTTCGGCCAATTCCGCGATCTTTGCATCGAGATCGGTCTTGGTTTTTTCGCCTTTGCGCTTGAAGTCATCGGCGCGCTTGCTGGCTTGCTCCTTGTCGGACTTGGCCGCGTCGGTCGCCTTCTGCAGATCGAGAGCCGCTTTTTCGAGGTCCGAGATCCGGTCGTGTAAGTCGGCCTTGTCGCGCTCCAGGGCGATCGCGCCGTCGCGCAGCCCGAGTAGCTCCTTGTCTTTGTGCGAGAGCTGATCGCGCGTCTCGAGGATCTCTTTGTCCTTCTTGTTGAGCTGCTCGCGCAGATCCAGGAACTCGCGCGCCGAGCCAGCTCCTTTCCCGCCACCCGATGCACCCTTGGCCTTGGCCTCGTCCAGCTCGCGCTGCAAGCGCTGCACTTCGCTGTCCTTGGCCCCGCCGCGCTTCAGCGCTTCTTCCAGCTCGGAGCTCTTGCTGTGCGCTGTGCGCGCTTCGTCCTCGAGCTCCTTGATCCGCGCCCGCTGGCGCTCGATTTCTTCCCGATATTTGCTGGTGTCGCCCACATCCGCCGCTCGCGGCGCAGACGACGGCCGAAGCGACGGCACGCGACCCGGCGCGAGCGGAGGTCGCGAGGAGACGAGCGGCGGCGGCGGCACGGAGAGCGGCGGCTCCAAGTCCGAAAGCGAGACCGGCGAACCCTCGTCTGGCTCCGCAATTTCTGCCTCGTCGATCTCGACCTCGTCCAGCTCGGGCTCGCTAATTTCGACTTCGGCGCCCTTCGGCTCGTGGATCTCCGGCTCGGTCACTTCGGGCTCCGCGAGCGCGGGCTCGGGGCTCTCCGGTTCTGGCTCGGTGACTTCTGGCTCGGCAATTTCGACATCGCCAATTTCGACGCCGCCACTCGCTGGCGGCGCTTCCAGAGCGCCGAACGCGTCGTTTACGTCTTGGTCGACCAAGCTCTCGCGCAGCGAGGTCGTGACCTCGGGGGAGTCCTCGACGACTTCGGCTTCCTCGATTTCGATATCGTCGTCGAGCACGATGGCGTCGTCCGAGCCGGTCTCGTCTGCTGCGGGCGCTGCGCTCTCGACCCCGAGCATCGCCACGAACGGCTGAATGCGCTTGAGCAGTGCCTCGAAAGTGATCGGTTTGTGTACGTAATCTTCGGCTCGTGTCCTGAGTCGCCGGTGTTGTTCGAACGTTTCCTCGGTCGAGTCCGAGCTCATGATGATGAGCGGGACGTCCTTCAAGGCTGCGTCACGCTTGAGCTTGTTGCACACCGAGAAGCCGTTCATGCGCGGCAGCTCGATCGAAAGCAGAATCAGATCCGGCTTTTCGCGCGCCGCGGCTTGTAGTCCGAGGTTGGCGTCATCGACGACCGAGGTCTCGCAGCCGAGCTGTCCGAAGCGGTCCTTCAACTCGGAAGCGAAGCCGGCATCACTCTCGAACACCAGAATCTTGATGGGCATCAGCGGTCGCTCGTTGGGAGGGCGCTCAGGCGGCGTGCAGGTGCGCGTGGAACGAGAAGTGCCACGATAACGAGCGCCCCTCGGAGGGTCAAACTCATGGAAAGGGCTCGCGGATTCTGTCTACCGGGAACGCCTCCGAGACTGTACTGCCTACATGTCGCGACAGTGTCGCCAGATGTCGCGCGAGCGCGGACGAGCAAGCGCGGAGCGGCTCAGGCGTTGCGGCTCGCCTTCTCGGCGTGCCCGCTCTGGCTCGTGCGAGCGGCGAGCTTCGCTGCGACGGCCCGCAGGTCGAGCCCCCGTGCGCGCAACCCGACCAAGACGTGAAACAGTAAGTCCGCGGCTTCGCTCAGCACTCGTTCGTCACTTTCAGTCGCGAGCGCGGCCACGAGCTCGCCGGCTTCTTCGCTGATCTTGGCGCCGATCTTGGCGACTCCGCCGTCGAGCAGCGAGCGCGTGTAGCTCTTTTCAGCCGTGCTCGCCTGGCGCTCGCGGATGGTTCGTTCCAGCTCGCCGAAGAACGAGCTGACTTCGAAGGGCTCGTCGATCAGCGCGCCGTTCGGCGCGACTCGCCGGAAAAAGCAACTCGGACGCCCGGTGTGACAGGACGGGCCGGCCGGTTCGACGAGCAGCAACACTGTGTCAGCGTCGCAGTCTGCAGTGACCGAGTGCACGCGCAGCAAATTGCCGCTGGTCTCGCCTTTGACCCAAAGGTTGCCTCGCGAGCGGCTGAAGAAGGTGGCATTGCCGGTCTCGAGCGTCCGATCCAAGGCCTCGCGATTCATCCAGGCTACCATCCGGATCTGTCCGTCGAAGCGATCTTGGGCGATAGCGGGAATCAAACCTTGTTCGTTGAACTTGAGAGTCATGTCGGTGTTCGGGTTCCTCTACCCGAGCCCCTGAGCCCTGGCCATGCCGCATCGACGGTGGCTTGGGCGTGGGCTTTGGCGTCAGCGTCCAAAGCCCGCGAAATGGCGCGGGCAATTGGGGCCAGCACGTGATTGTGCTCAAATGTATGTTGGGGGCCAGGGGCCGCGCCGGTAGTTGCTTTGTCGGGGGTGAGTGCCCACGTGACGCGGTTATAGATCCATGAAATAATTGGGTTTTATCGTTGGCCCGGTTCCTGCTCTAATACTGTACAGGCGCTCGCCCGTCGCGCCCTCCGTCAACCTCAGGAGTTACCGCATGGCCCGTACACTTTCCCGCTACCTCGCCGGCTCACTGCCGCTTCTCGCTGCGCTCGGCTTCCTCGCTGGTTGCTCTGGCACGAGTAGCGCGCCGGATGACCAACCCGGGGATGTATCGCGCATCGTGTATGCGGTTCGTCAGACCACGACCACGGGGCCAGACGGCGCGCCGATCATCGATGTAGCGAGCGGCATGGGGCAGGTCATGGACTATGACCGCTTCGTGCCCGGCGGGCGGCTCGAGGTGTTCGACCTGAGGACGGGCAAAGTTCAGGGCAACATCATCGAGGACGCGAAGTACAAGGCGGCGGACATCTCGAGCGTGGACGTGAGCTTCGACGGCACCAAGGTCTTGTTCACCATGAAAGTGGGCGTGGTGAATGCGGACGGCTCGGTCGACGACAGCGACAACTACCACGTGTACTGGGCGGGCGTGGATCGCGACGCGAGCGGAAAATACGAGGTTCATCAGCTGACGTTTGGCCCGTACGACGATCAAAGCGCGGTGTTCTCGCCGGGCGATCGCATCGTATTCACGACCAATGAAATGTACACGGCGATGGGCACGCGCGCGGACGAGTACAATCACAGTCGGCGCGTGACGCAGCTCGGCACCATGACGCTCACCGGCGGCGATTCGGACCGCAAGCTCTGCTCGCAGAATTTGTCGAACATCGTGACGCTGTTTCCGATGCATGACGGCCGAGTCGGCTTTACTCGCTGGGAGCACTTGGAGAACGTCAATGACGTGAAAGTGTTCGCCATGAACCCGGACTGCACGCAAATCGTGGCGCTCAGCGGTCAGCACGGCAAGCCCGGCAATTCGATGGTGCAGGTGACCGAGAGCCCGACCAACAACGTGTTTTATGGCATCGTCACCGATCGCGAGAACACGATTCAAGCGGGCGCTCTGGTGAGGCTCGACGCGCGCTCGCTGGACCCGCGTTTCCCCACCAACTTCGACGAAGAGAAGACGGAAGAGCAAGCGTACACGGTGGTCACGCCGTCGGTTCCGCGTGACGACAGCCCGTCGCCCGTCGGTCGCTACCGCTCGCCGGCGACGTTGCCGGACGGCCGCGTGCTGGTTTCCTGGGCCAATGGTCCCGTGAACGAGTCGAACGAGCTGTCTCTGACTCCGCCGGACTACGGCGTGTACCTGTATGACGAGGCGAACGGCGTGAATAACCTCGTGGTCAACTACGAGAACAGCTGGGAGCTATACGCCCGTCCGATCACGGCGCGCACCGAGCCGCCGATCATCCCGTCGCGTCAGGACACGGTAGACTCCTCGGTCCCCGCTCGCTTCGGTTCGATCAACGTTCATGAAACGTCGCTCGCGGTTCGCCACGGCGACACGGTGGGTGGCGCCGAGTTCGCGGATGGTACGCCGACCGATCAGGCGCTGTTGCGGACGCAGCGCGTGCGCATCATCGAGGGCTTCTCGACCGAAGCCGCAACGAATCGCACCATGTTCGGTCTGACCATGGCCGAGGGCGCGGCGATTCTCGGTGAAGCCAAGGTGGAGGCGGATGGCTCCTGGCTGGCTGATTTGCCGCCCTA
>DATHOI010000918.1:0-3570 GCA_035485095.1 Polyangiaceae bacterium
GATCGGTAATCACGAGAAATTCGGACAGGCCTGGGGGCTCGGTCTGACTGAAGCTTCCGGGCTCTGTTACGAGGTCACGGGTCCTGGTGGCTCAGCGCTCCTGGCCATCACCGATCGCTGCGGCGGTTACTGCGAATGTCCGTCGCTCGGGGTGAGCAGCTATGGCGAGTGCGGGCAATGCGACGAAGCCACTGACCTCACGCCGCTATGCGAGTGTCGCGGGCCCGGCAATTGCAGCACTCAGCAATGCGATTGGTGTGCCGCCAACAACCACCCGCACTTCGACGTCGACGACGACACCTTCAATCACCTGTGCGGTGACCAGAGCTTGCAAGGCAGTTGCCAGCTCGCGAATGTGAAATTCGTGCCCTGTCTGGATCCGCGAGCGGATTGGCCGCCGCCATTGTAGCGCCGGTTAATCCCATACAATCAAAGTGTTAGGCCGCCAGGCCTGCGGCCCTTCTATTTCCTGAGCCGGTCGGCAAAGCTCTAGCCTCCTAGCTTGAGCATGTCCCCCCGTCCGACCCCACGTCTCGTTCGCCTGAATCCAGGCGCGGGCCAGGGGAACGAGCAGCGTCCGGTGCGGGACGAAGTGGTGCACCTGGAGCCTGGGCTGGGCCGGCTGACTTTGGAAGAGGCCTTCCGGCGCCACTCCGCCGCCGTGGCCAGCGTCGGCTTTCGCATCCTCGGCTCGCGCTCAGAGGCGGAGGATCTCGTGCAGGATGTTTTCTTGCGCGCACGGCGCTGGCTCGACCGCATCGAAGAGCCCGCAGCGCTCAAGAGTTGGCTCACTGTCGTCGCCGTGCGCGAGGCCCGCTACCGGTTGCGTGTGCGCCGACTGCGCGCCGTGTTCCGAACGGACGACGTCGCAAGTTATGCCGAAGTCGCCGACTCGACTGCGTCTCCGGCCACGCGCACGCTGCTCGCGGAGGTCTACCGTGTGCTGGACGCCGTAACGATCGAGGGCCGCTTGGCTTGGACGCTGCGCTACGTGGAGGGCATGACTTTGCCCGAGGTTGCGCAGCATTGCGGCTGCTCATTAGCTACGGCAAAGCGACGCATCTCGAGCGTACACCAGACGGTGTTGGAGGCGTTGGGCTGATGTCCGAGCGCGAACAAGAGCTCGAGCACGCGCTCAACGCGGTCAGTCCGGAATGGAGCGGGGCACACACCGAACGCGGGCTCGTGCGTCTGCAGCGCACCGTGCAACGTCGTCGCGCTGCTGCGCTCGGCGCGGGGGCAATCTTGCTCGCTGCGGCCGCAGCGGCGCTGACTTGGTCGCGGGTACGCGCGCATGAGCCGAGCCCGCAGGTCGCTCTGAGCGTCTTGCCCAGCCAAGAGCGCATCGTACGTTTCTCCGACGGTTCTACGGTGCACTTACTGGACGCGACGACCGACGTTTCGATCGTCGAGGCGCGCCCTGAGCGGATCGTGTCGGCGCTCGATCACGGCGCGGCCACGTTCGAAGTGAGTCACGTGGACGGTCGCGTGTTTCGTGTGCAAGCCGGCCAAGTCATCGTCGAGGCGCTGGGCACGGTGTTCACGGTCGAGCGCGGCGACAGCACCGTGCGCGTCAGCGTGGGTCGCGGCCGGGTGCGCGTGGATTTTGGCACGGGGAGCCGCGAGCTCGCCGTTGGACAAAGTGGCACTTTCCCACCGTCGGAAGAGCCGACGCCGAGCGCGTCGGTTGCGTCGGTCGAGTCGATAACGCCGCCTTCACCGGTCGTGCCGAGCGCGAGCGCGAAGCCAGCGCCGAGCTGGAAGGAGTTGGCGCGCGCGGGTAAACCGGTGGATGCCTATCGCGCGCTCGAGAGCGCTCCTGCGACCGATCTAAACAATGCCGAAGCGTTGCTCCTCGCGGCCGACATCGCCCGGCTCGCGGGTCACCCGCAGGAAGCCGTGCCTTATCTGGAGCGTGTGCTACGTGATTTCAAGGCTGATCCGCGCGCGTCTTTGGCCGCGTTCAGCTTGGGGCGCGTGCTCATGAATTCGCTGGGTCGGCCCGCGGAAGCCGCCGGCTACTTCGAGCGTGCGCGGGCATTGTCGCACGAGCCGTCGCTCGCGGAAGACGCCTTGGCGCGTGAGGTCGAGGCTTGGGCGCGCGCCGGTCAGGCTGACCGCGCGCGGCGGCGCGCGGAGGACTACGTGCGGCTGTATCCAACCGGGCAGCGCCTCAACGCCGTGAAGACCTTCGGCGGAATCGAATGAAGCGAGTCGCGGACGGGGCTCGCTCGCGCATTCGGTTCTGCTCTCTCTTGGCGCTCGTCGCGCTGGCGACTTCGTCCCCCGCGAGCGCGCGTTCGGCGCTGTCGGTCTCGCTCGCGCTCGCCCCTTGCGCACAAAACGACGCTGCCGGGCTGCGCCGTGTGGTCCAAGCCGAGCTCGGTAGCTCGATCACCGTGCTCGTTGCGCCGAACGAGACGGCTCCAAGTCCAAGCGCAGCGCCGAGTGACCCGCAGGTGACTCGCGTGAGCGTGGACTGCTCGGGCGCCTTGATCGAGCTCGAAGTGCTGGACCCAGTGACCGGCAAGAAATTGTCGCGGCATCTGCAAATCCCGCCCGAGCTCAGCGGAGCACGCACGCGCGTGCTCGGCATGTCGATAGCCGAGCTCGTGGCCGCAAGTTGGATAGAGCTCAGTGGCACCAGTGCTTCGCCGGCGCGCGTCGTCGAAGCGACCGCCCCGGACGACACGCGTCGCGCCGCTTTGTCGGCCGCCAAGCGCGATCTCGATACTGGTGCGCGCGGCTACGAGGTGGACAGCTTCGCGCTCGCACACCGCTTGCCCAAAGAGCACTTCGACAGCTTCGGTGTCGGCGTTGACTTCGGCTGGATAGCGCAGGATTGGCTGGACCTGAGCGCAGAGGCGAGCGGCGAGGCCGGCTCGCGCGCGGTCTCCCTCGGCCGCATCAACGCGCTACTCGGCTCGCTCACGTTCTGCCCGCGCGCTCGGCGCGCGCTCGGCAATTGGTCGTTCGAAGGCGGGGTCGGAGTACGCATTGGTCTGGCGCACTTGAGCGGGGTCGCGCGTGCCAATCTCGATCCGATCCCCGAGCAGCGGTCGCCGACCTTGCCTTGGGCAGGCCCGCTCCTCGAGCTTCGCGCGAGCGTCCGTCCGCTGCGTCCGCTGCTCGTGTCGGCGCTGGTCGAAGCCGGGCTCGTGACGTATCGTGCCGAAGCACGTGTTGCGGGGCAGGGCGAGTTTGCGATCGCCGGTCCGTGGCTGGGTTTGGGTCTTGGGTTTGGGTTTTCGGGGGTCGACTGAGCATGCACAGGGGCTTCCTTTGGCTGCTCGGTGCGCTCGGCCTACTCGCGCTCGGTTGCGGCAAGTCTTCGGCGGACGTGCTGCTCGAGCCGCCGGCCGCGGCGGATTCGGGCGTCGCGCCCGACGATGCCTACCTGCAAACCGCGGCCAAGAACTTCGGATACGTGCAATTGCACGTATCTAGGGGCAATCAAATCGTGGCCTTTCGCACGATCATGAACGTGCCCGCGGTGCCCACGGCGACTGCGGGCACGCTTTTCCTCACGACCGGTTTGCAACCCGGCGGACAGAACTACGACCCGATCGA
>DATHOI010000919.1:0-3009 GCA_035485095.1 Polyangiaceae bacterium
GACCTATTCGCGGTGTTGCCCGAAGGCGCAGTCAGTCTGTGCGCTGGCACACTGCTGACGCGCGCCACGTATCGCGTCTCCGGACCGGAGCAAATACGCCGCTTTCTACGGCGCTTCGTGGAGGCGCGCACTCGCGTCTCGGTCGCACCTGGATAGCGCGGCGGCTCTTGGTCGTCCCAGTCGGTCCGAGCGGGCTGGCCTGTGCGTTGAGCATTCGCCAGCAAGCGATAACCCACGCGGGCGCGCGTGGATTATCGCTTTTCGTCTCAGGTCAGAAGCGCATCACTGGCAAGTGAACTTGACGACGTATTCGCCGATGCCAATGCCGCCCGACCAGTACAACGACCCGCTATCGTGCGTGATCCACGGCGCGCCAATCGTACTGCTCGGCGATGTCACGAGCTGCCACATATTGGCGGGATTCGCGACCGTCGGATCGAAGCCAGGATCGAAATCGAGGCGCCCGGCCTCGCCGTTGGCGGCGAGGGTTCCAGCCAGCGTGGCGATGTACGAGCCGTCGGTTCCGAGCTTCCAGATGAAGCCGAGTGAGCTCGCGACGATCAGGTTCGTGCCGTCGTTGTCGAGATCGCTCAACAAGGCGAGCGAGCCGCTACCGTTGAGCTCCGGAAACAGCATGCCAGAGCCATCCGTATCGATACGGAAGAGCGTCTTGATGTTCTTGCTCGGCTTGGTCATGTCGGTGGCGCTGTAAGTCGTCGGATCGATTTGGAAGAGCGGGTTCTCTGACCCCGCATTGTTGGCGATGGCGTAGAGCTTTCCGTTCAAGAAGGAGAGGCCGAACACTTCGTCGTCGGTCGAGAGGAGCCCGATCGTCGAGACCGTGCGAGCTGTGTCATTCGCGATCTTCTTGACCTTGCCCGTGCCGTCGTCCCACGTGTAGTAGTTGCCCGCCGGATCTACGGCGATCTTGTCGATGCCGGCGCCGACTACCTGCGTCACGGCGGGGTCGCCACCAAACAGGGCCATGTTGCCCGGTCCGTCCGCGTCGCCTGGGCTGACCACGCCCATGTCGGGCTCATCGCTTGATACGTGAGTGCCGGCCACCCAATGGCTGGCGCACTTGGTAGCATCAGTCGGATCGGTGATCTCGAGCACCGCGTTCCCGAGGTAATCGACGATGGCTAGCTTGCCGTCTGCCGTTGCGGCAATGCTATGGACGACCAAAAACCGCGTGTCGGCGCAGGCAACGTCAGCGGTGATCTTCTTCGAACCGCGCAAACCCGCGATGCGTTTGATCTGCGGCTTCGTGCCGGTAAGATCGGCCATCCAGATCTCTTCTTCGGAATTGAGGAAGAGCTCGTTCCCAATGATGGCGATCTTCTCGGCGGGTAGAACCGGAGGATCGGCCAAGGTGCCCTGGCCCGCGACCACTGCGGTCGCAGGAAGACCGCCCGTTCCACCTTCGCTCTTGTCGTTCCAAAGCGGATCGCCTTCGATCACGACGCCGCTGCTACAAGATCCGATTGTGCCCGAGCCACCGCTGCTCGCGCCAGCCTCGCCGACGGTGCCCGAACCGGCGTTGCTCGAGCCCCCAGAGGAGCTGCCGGCATTGCTCGAGCCGCCAGTAGTGGCGCCCGAGCCCGCATTGCTCGAGCCCCCAGAGGTGCCATTGCCGGAGCCACCATTGCTGCCTCCCGCAGCGCCGTTGCTGTCCGACTTGGAGCTACAACCTGCCGCCATACACAACACTGACACCGCCGCCACCGAAGCAAGTAATGAGATCGACTTCATGGATTCACTTCTCCCGAGATTCTGAATGCCCATATCAGACGCCTTCAATGGCGGCTCTCATGCGGACCATCCCCATGGTCGAAGCAAGGAGCCTCAATCGAACGCGCGAAGCGAATATGCCATGCGGTCGATTCGAGTTGTGGTTGCTTTTCGTTTACGACTTGGGCGGCGCCGCGTTGCGTTCTGGCGCAATGTCGCAATTGCTGCGTAAACTCTCAGCGAAGCAGGCGAGTGTGTGACGCTCACTTGAGCACACCATGTGAGTGACTCCGTGTTGCTTTTCTGCGCGGCTTCGCAAGCGACGCGCGCTGAGTTCCAGCAAGACTCAATAGTCGTCAGCGGCGCCCGTCCAACGGGTCGATGATCGGCGCGGGTGCGGACTGCGGCTTCGGCGCAGCGGCTGGCCTCGGTTTGTCAGCGGGCTTGGCCTTGAGGACTACTGGATGCGCCGCTGCGGAGTGCGCGAGCGGCGGCGCATCCGGCGAAGTCGGCTCGACTGCAGAGGCCTTTGCGATCGGCGTCGCCGCCATTGGCGCGACCGTCGGCGCCGTAACGGCGACCGGAGCCACGACCGGAACCGAGGCAGCAGCCACTACTGGAGTGCTCGGAAGCGGTTCGGCGACCGGTTCCGGAGTGTGTTTGCGGAGCGCAAGGAAGCCTGCACCGCCGAGCACGAGCAACACCAGCGGCACGGCGATGAACCACACGCCGCGCGACTTCTTAGGTGTTTGCGAAGCGGCCCAGTTTGCGTCCGTGGCTGCGCCCGTGCGCGCGGCGGCCGCCGCGAGCGAGCCCGGCGACATGCTCGGAATGCCCGCTGCCGCCAGCACGCGAGCGATGCGCTCAGCCGAGCGTTGCGCGCCTTGTCCGCCAAACGGGACCATTGCCGCAGCGAGCTCCGCCACGTTGGCGAAGCGCCGTTCGCGATTCTTCTCTAGACAGCGCAGCACGACCCACTGCAAGCCATCCGGGACGTCGGCGCGCAAATCGCGCATTGGACGCGGCGGGTCCTGCAAAATCATGCCGCACAATTGGGGCATGGTCTCGGCCTCGAAGGGCACACGACCGGTCAGAATCTCGTACAGAATGATGCCCAGCGCCCAAATATCGGTGCGCATGTCGACGTTACGCGTCGAGCTCATCTGCTCCGGAGACATGTACAGAGGCGAGCCCATGACACTCGAAGTCTTGGTCATGCCCATGTCCGAGCTGCTGCCCGGCGTGGTGAGCTTCGAAATGCCGAAATCCAGCACTTTG
>DATHOI010000920.1:0-21654 GCA_035485095.1 Polyangiaceae bacterium
GCAGATGCGTCAGCTTGCGGCAATGCGCGGTCTGATGGCCAAGCCCTCGGGTGAAATCATCGAGACGCCCATCACGGCGAACTTCCGTGAAGGTCTCACCGTGCTGCAGTACTTCGTCTCGACGCACGGCGCTCGTAAGGGTCTGGCCGATACCGCGCTGAAGACGGCGAATTCCGGGTACCTCACCCGGCGTTTGGTCGACGTGGCGCAGGACGCGGTCGTGGCCGAGTTCGATTGCGGAACGCTCGACGGCATTCGCGTGGCCAAGCTGGAAGAGGCCGGCGAAGTCATTCAGCCGCTCGGCGATCGCATCCTGGGTCGCGTGGTGTTGGAAGACGTCGTCGACCCGCTCACCGGTGAAGTCATCGTTCAGGGCAACACCGAGCTCGACGAAGCGCGTGTCAGCCTGATCGAGGACGCGGGCATCGAAGAGGTCGTCATCCGCTCGGTGCTCACCTGTCAGACGCGCCGCGGCGTGTGTGCGCTGTGCTACGGGCGCGACTTGGCCCGCGGCTACCGCGTCAACATCGGCGAGGCGGTGGGCATCATCGCAGCGCAATCCATCGGTGAGCCGGGCACGCAGCTCACGATGCGTACGTTCCACATCGGTGGTGCTGCTGCGCGCGGCAAGATCGAGCAAAGCTCACTCGAGACACGCACGGAGGGCACCGTGCACCTCAAGAACGCGCAGCTCACCAAGAAGCAAGACGGCAGCATCGTGCTCATGAATCGCCACGGTGAGCTCGTGGTCATGGACGACACTGGTCGCGAGCGCGAGCATCACCGCCTGCTCTACGGCGCGGTGCTCAAGACGACCGACGGTGGGCGCGTCGAAGCAGGCCAGATCGTGGCAGAGTGGGATCCCTTTGCGGCTCCGATTCTGACCGAGGTCGGCGGCGTGGTGCAGTTCGGCGATCTCGTCGAGGGCGTCACGGTGATCGAGAAGGTCGACGAAGTGACCGGTCTTTCCCGCAAGATCGTGGTCGAGTCGCGCGCCGCGGATCTCCGCCCGCGCATCGCGATCATCGACGCCGAAACGGGCGAGCCGGTGAAGCTTCCGAACACCGATCTCGATGCGCGTTACCTATTGCCGGTCGGTGCGAACATCGTGTGCATGGAAGGCGAGCACATCACCCCCGGTGAAGCGATCGCGAAAATCCCGCGCGATACCACGAAAGTGCAGGACATCACCGGTGGTTTGCCGCGCGTTGCCGAGCTGTTCGAAGCCCGTAAGCCCAAAGATCACGCCATCATCAGCGAGATCGACGGCATCGTTTCGTTCGGCAAGGACACCAAGGGCAAGCGCAAGGTCGTGATCACGCCGTTCGGCATCGACGGTGGGCTGCTCCCGGATCAAGGTCGCGAGTACCTGATTCCGAAGGGCAAGCACATCCAGGTGCAACCGGGCGACCACGTCCGCGCTGGCGACCCGCTCCAGGACGGACCGGCGAACCCGCACGACATCTTGCGCGTGAAGGGTGAGAAGGAGCTCGCGGCTTGGCTCGTCAACGAAATCCAGCAGGTTTACCGCCTGCAGGGCGTCGGTATCAACGACAAGCACATCGAAGCCATCGTGCGGCAGATGCTGCGCCGCGTTCGGATCAAGGAGGTCGGTGACACCAACTTCCTGGTCGACGAGCAGGTCGAGAAGTACGTGTTCGAGCGCGACAACGCGCGCGTGATGGAACGCGGTGGTCAGCCTGCGGTGGCCGAGCCGATGTTGCTCGGTATCACCAAGGCCTCGCTGTCGACCGAATCCTTCATCAGCGCCTCGTCCTTCCAGGAGACCACGAAGGTGCTCACGGAAGCCGCGATCTGCGGCAAGACCGACGATCTCCGCGGCATCAAGGAGAACGTCATCATGGGTCGGCTCATCCCGGCTGGCACTGGTCTGCCCGCGTACAAACGCTTGCAGGTCGTGCTGGACGAGAAGTCCCCGACGTACGCGCCGCCGACGTTCGTGCGCGTCACACCGGCCGAGCTCGTCGCCGTCGGCGACGAGTAAGGCATGCACAGGCCCTCGCAAGAGGGCCGAGAAGAACGGCTGTTCGCCACTGCGCGGGCAGCCGTTTTTCGTTTTGTCTGGCGTGATGGTCACGCGCCACGGCGCGCGCCGTCCAAGCCTTCGGCCCTTCGGCGCGCCGGCGGCTGCCTTCACATCGCAGTCCGAGCCCGAGCCCGAGAGCGCGCTGATGGAACGCTTTCGCCTCGACCGAAAGCGCGACGAAGGCTCAGCTGCCGCGACACGAAATCTGATGTTGAAGTTTAGACTTCAGATTTGAAAACGAAACGGAGGCAGCGCTCGAACTTTGAAATCTAGTCAGCGTATCGCGCCGGCGCGCGACTCCCTGACTTTTCGACGTTGTGCGACGCCGAAGGCTGGGGCGGGCCTCGCGCGACGCGTGACCATCAAGGATCGCTGCCGAAAATCAGGGTTATTGCTGCTTCTAACTCACGTTGCCGATGGTCGCGAGCTCGGCCTCTGACAGTTGCATTTCGGCGCCGGCGACGTTTTCTTCGAGGTGCTTCACGGTCGAGGTGCCGGGGATCGGTAGCATCACTTTCGAACGTTTCAGCAGCCAAGCGAGCGCCAATTGCGAGGCGCTGGCATGATGTTTCTCGGCCAGTTTTTGGAGCGGGCCGCCCGGCTTCGCGAGGGCGCCCGTGGCCAGCGGGTACCAGGGAATGAACGCGATGCCGAGCTTAGTGACGTGGTCGAGCAGCGCCTCGGAGGAGCGGTTCGTCAGATTGAACAGGTTTTGCACCGAGGCGATGTTCGCCAACTTCCGCGCTTCGTCGAACTCTTTGACGCTCACTTCACTCAGGCCAATGTGCGCAATTTTGCCCTCTTTTTGCAGCGCGGTGAGCGCGCCGAGGGACTCTGCGAGCGGAACCTTTGGATCGATGCGGTGGAGCTGCAACAGGTCGATGCGTTCGACCGCGAGGTGGCGCAGGCTGAGCTCCACCTGTTGCCGGAGGTACTCGGCGCGCCCGACGGGTGCCCACTGGTTCGGCCCTTGCCGTGTCAGGCCCGCTTTGGTGGCGATCACCAAGCCCTTGGGATACGGGTGGAGCGCCTTCTTGATCAGCAGCTCGCTGACGAAGGGGCCATAGGCGTCCGCCGTGTCGATGAAGTTGACGCCCAGCTCGACGGCGCGCTTCAGCACGCGCACGGCCTCGGCCGGGTCTTTCGGCTCACCCCAGACGCCGGCCCCGGTGAGTTGCATTGCGCCATAGCCGAGGCGATTGACGGTCAACTCGCCGCCCAAAGTGACGGTTCCCGATGCGTCCGCAAGACGACTGGCTTGAGTCATAGCCAGGTGTCTAGGGCGCGGGGCAGGAGCGTCAAGTCGCCTGGCGAGCAGCGGGCAACGGCACGAAGGCGAGCACACAACCCAGCACGGAAAGCGCCGCCACGTAGTGCGCTGGGGCAAGCTTGTCACTCTTTAGCCATAGCGTGAGCACGACCGGTGTCAGCCCGCCGAAGATGGCGTATGCGACGTTGTACGAGAACGACAAGCCAGAGAAGCGAATTTTGGCAGGGAATGAGCGTACGAGCACGAATGGCACGACGCCAATGCTGCCGACGAAGAAGCCGGTCACCGCGTACGCGGTGAATAGTGCGGGGCCTGCCAGCGGCAGCGAATGGTAGAAGTAGCTGCTCGAGGCGAGCAGCGCCAAGCTGCCCAAGGACAAGGCCCATTTGCTGCCGAAGCGATCCGTGAGCCAGCCGAACAGCACGCAACCGCAGCTCAGGGCGACGATGGCCACGCTGTTCGCTTGCAGCGACAGGCGCGGCGCGACCTTGTAGACCGTCTGCAAGTACGTTGGAGTGAACAAGATCACGACTACGATCGCCGCGGACAACACCCAGGTCAGCGACATCGCCAAAAGCACGGCTGGAAGGTGGCCGCGCACGGTGGTCTTCAGAGGCAGCTCTTCACTCAGGGCGCGTGTCTCGCGCATCTGCTGAAAAACTGGGGTTTCTTCTAAGAAACGCCGCAGATAGACGGCCAGTAGACCGAACGCGCCGCCGATCAGGAACGGAATACGCCAGCCGAAACGCGCGACGTCGGCGGGCGCCAGGGCCGTGTTCACGCTCGTTGCGACGAGCGAGCCGAGCAAGATGCCCGCGGTGAGCCCGGCAGTGAGCGTCCCAACGGCGAACCCGGTGTGGCGTTCCGGCACGTGCTCGGACACGAACACCCAGGCTCCGGGCACTTCCCCGCCAATGGCCGCCCCTTGCAGGACGCGTAGCGACAAAAGCAAAACCGGCGCGACCGCGCCAACGCTGGCGTACATGGGCAAGAGACCCATGCCGAGTGTCGGCACCGCCATCAGAAAAATGCTCAGCGTGAACATCCGCTTCCGGCCCAGCAGATCACCGAAATGAGCGATCACGATGCCGCCGAGCGGGCGCGCCAAATAGCCGGCGGCAAAGATGCCGAAGGTTTGCAGCTCTCGCAGCCACTCCGACATGTTCGGCGGAAAAAAGACGCTGCTCAGCGCCTTGGTGAAGAACACGAACACCACGAAGTCGTAGAATTCGAGCGCTCCGCCGAGGGCGGCCAACGCCAGAGTGCGGTAGTCGTTGCTGCTCAGTGAATGCGAGGGGGGCGAAGTCGTCTGGGGCATGAGGACGGCGAATAATTCGCCGTGTTTGTGGCCGGTTGCAAGCTCTGCCAATGACGGCCCGAGCGGGCGCCGCGCGCCTCAAGCTTGCGGCCGTTTTCCGGAAAACAGCGCGGTGCGCGTGCGGTCACCACCATTGCGATTGGCAGTCCCACACCCACCAGCTGTTCGAGGCTTGGTAGTAGCCAGGTTTGGGCACGCACATGCAGTACTTGCCGGTGCCATCGCCCGCCCAGGCCCATTCTGTCGTGCACGGGTCGTTGTTGGTCACGGTCGTGGTGGCGCTGGTCGAGTTGGTGGATGCAAAGTGAGGCGCGACGGTCGGATCGGCGGGTCCGCCGCAGCCGCCGCTGTTGGCGTACAGGCCGTTGCTGCACACCGCTTGCCTGAAGCCGAAGCTTCCAGGAGCGCACCCCTTGAGGCAGGACTCGAAGCCCGTGATGCACGCGGTCGCGGTGCTGCCGACTTTGACCGAGTTCGAACCGGAGCAGACCACGTCGGTTTGGTAGCTGCCCGTCGTGTCATTGACTAGCGCGTGCGTGTCGGTCCCCTTGTAAATGCAATTTGCCGTGGGCCCTTCGTCCGTACCATTGGCGCCGATGGTGGTCTCGGTCTCCGTGCCCGGCTCGTAGGTGCGGCAGACGCTGGGCGTGCGATACATGCAGATATTGCTCAGCGTGACCTTGTCGTTCGTGCTCACGCCGGCAATTTGGCTCGCGCCGATGGCGACGACGTTGCTGATGTTCGCCATGCGCTTCGCCGAGCTGCTACAGCCCTGACCACACGAGCGATACAGTTTTCCAGCCGTATCGACGTAGATATTGTCGAGCACGACGGTGCTGCCGTCCCCGTTGTGCTGGATGGTTTTGTCGCGCGCGTTCTTGAAACCGCTGTTGGTGATGGTCGCGGTTTTTCCGGACCCGCCGAGCATCGTGATCGCGTCGTCGCAAATGTAGGGGAACCAAACGTTGTCGATGGTGCAGCTGCCGAGGCAATGAATGCCGTCGCCGATGTCTGCGCCGAACACGATGTTCTTCACCGTGCCGCCGTCTGCGATTTCGATGATCGCTTTCGTGCTGCTTTGATCACCGGTCGTGCAATCGTTGAGGTTGCCGTTGTGGAGCGCCATCTTGCCGTCGTAGGTGCCGCTGACGCTCTTCGTGCCCGAGATGCTCACCGGTGTTCCGGTGGCCGTTGGCCAGGTCGGGATCTTGCAACTCGACGATACGGTGACGCCCACGGCCGCGCCTCCAGCGCCCGCGCTACCCGCGCTCGCGCCGGCCGTGCCCCCGGCACCGCCGTGCCCGGTGGTTCCCGTTGCGCCAGCCGCGCCGCTCGCGCCACCGCCACCGGTCGTCGAGGTGCCAGCGCCGCCAGCGAAGCCGCCGCTAGCGCCTCCCGTTGCGTTGCCGCTCGCTCCCGCTGTGCCGTTTGTGCTGCCTCCCGCGCCGCTCACCGTGGCGCCGCCGCCTGTTGGACCGGTGCTGCTGCCGCCCGCGGAGCCAGCGCTCGAGCTGGGACTGCCGCTCCCCGCTGTGGCCACTTGTCCGGCGCCTGTGCCGCCGTTGTCGTTCGAGCCACAGCCTGGCGCCGCACAGATCGCCACGAGCGCCAAACCGGATACGAGCAGGAATGAGTTCTTGGGCATGAGTACGAGGTGCTGGTTCATTTTTTTGATCTCGAGATGCAAGAGCCCACGAGCAACGCGCGCAACACGAACGTGAGCGCAGCACGAAGAATGATCGTGGCGTCGAAATCGATCACTACATTGAAAATCAAACACGACATTCGGTCTGGGAATGGTTCCATATTGCACTCCGCCGCGATGTAGCCACGTACGTTGAAAGATCGCGCGCAATCACGCGCGCGAAAGTGTTCCTGCATCAGTGACTAGTTCCAGGATCACTGAGCTTGCGACATAGAAAGTCGCGATGTGGCGTACATAGCAAATCGATCTCGATGTCGAGAAACGCGCGACAGCACGCAACACTAAGCGTAGAAAACGAGTCGAGCTCGTCACGGGCGATGAGCCGTTCAACCGCTCTCGACTGACTCACTCAAATGCGGCGCGTGATCGCGCCGCTGTGGTGGTCGGGCAGATCGGAATACAGGAGATTGCCAAATGCCGCGGTCAATCGTCACGTCGACGCTGTTCGGGGTTACGTTGCTTGGAATCGTCAATTGCGGCAGCACCGCGTCGTCTTCTGGGGGAGGCACTGGAGCGGGTAGTGACGCAACGGCGGGCGCGAGCGGGTCGCCGACGTCCGCAGCCAGCGGCGCGACGGGCGCCGGAGCAGGCGCTGGATCCGTCAGCACGGGCGCGGGAGGCGGGTCCGTCACCGGGGGAGAGGGCGGCGCTTCCGCGGGGGGTTCGAGCGCGGGTGCAGTGAGTGGCGCGGGCGGCACCGCGACGACCGGCGCGGGTGCAGCAGGAGCAACTAGCGCAGGTGCCGGAGGCGCGACCGGCGCAGCCGGAGCCGCTGCCGGCGGCAGTGGCGGAGCGATTGGAGTTGCCGGCCATGCGGGTATCGGCGGTGCGGCGGGTGCGGCTGGTGCAACCGCTGCTGGTGGGCCTTGTGATATCTGGGTCGCTCCCGACGGCAGCGACACGAACCCCGGTACGGCGACGGCGCCCGTGTTGACGCCTCAGCACGCATACGATCTCGTCTGCCCAGGTATTGGCGGCTCGGTGAACGGCGACGTCTGTAGCGGTACCTTGAGCACGATGTGTCTCAAGGCCGGGACGTACAATTTGGGTACGCGCATCGAGTTCAAGAAGACGCGCATGGGCACTTCGACGCGCATCATCACCCTGATGGCCGATCCGGCAGCGACCACGATGCCCATCCTCGACTTCGCGAGTCAGCCACGGCTCGCATGCGGCGCGGACCCAGCCGACAAGAACATCTACGGGATCGACATTGGCGCCGATTGGTATCGAGTGAAGGGCATCGAAGTCGCGGCGGCCAACGACAGCGGCATTCTAGTGCAGGGCGCCCACGATTTCGTCGAGAACTGCGCGGTTCACGATGCCGAGGACACTGGCGTGCTGATCAATTCCAGCTCCGGGTACACCGGAAGTGGGACGTACGCGACGATCACGAACGTGGACTCGTATCACAACCACGACGAACGCTGCGACGGCGCCAACGCCGACGGCTTCGGCGCGAAGAAAGGAACCGGCGTAGGGAACGTGTTCGACGGCTGCCGCTCGTGGGACAACTCCGACGACGGGTACGATCTCTTCGCCTGGACTTCGCCGGTGACGATCAAAAACTCGTGGGCCTTCAACATGGGCGCAACCACGGCGGGCTCGCAGAGCAACGGCAACGGCTTCAAAATGGGCGGTGGCGACGTTTCCGCCAAGCACGTGATGTCGTCGCTGTTCGCGTTTTACAATAACGGCGACGGCGGGCACAAAGCCGACTGGGGCTTCACGAACAACAGCAACCCCGCGAGCATGACATGCACGGGTTGCGGCGCGTGGGACAACGAAGGCGGCTCCTTCCAGAACATTTCACACACGGGTGACGTGAACGCCAGCAGCGTCACGGCGGCCAAGGCTGCTGCGGCCAAGCGCAACGCGGACGGTTCGCTCCCCGACATCACCAAGTTGTAACGGCGCGAGCAGGCGAGCCGCTCTCGTCATGTCGAGGCGCCGTTTTCCGTCGGCCACAGGATTTTCCTCGCCCAAAGTCCGAAGACCTGCACGGATGCTCACGAGGCTCGCCTGGAAATCGCGCGTGTTCGTCGCGCTTCGGTCAGTTGAGCTGTGCGATGGCTCGAAGCGGCGCGACACTGCGAGCCTCGGAGGTCGTTCATGGATCTGGAGCGCAGCGTAGGTCTCAAATCAGATGGCAGCGTAGCGGTGCCGGAGCGGCGAACCACGATTCGCTCCATCCTGCTCAAGCTGGCGGCGATGGGCGTCGATATTCCCGACGACGTCGGCGACGACGAAGTGCTGCACCTCGGTCGCGATCTGTTCGCGCGCTATCGCGAGCAAAGCCGGCTCTTGAGCGATCACTTGTGCCCGGCTGACCAACGCATTCAGAATTATTTGGACGGGCTATTTTCGGGGCTCGACATGAACGGCCCGATCCGCTTGCCAGGGGAGACGTTCATCGTCGACCGCTATGGGCTGGCGCGTGAGCTGTGCTTGCCCATCGACGCGCAGGTTTGGCACAACGAGGTCGTCTCGAGCTATCGGCTCGACAACGGCGTCTTGCACAATCCGATGAACGACCGCAGGACGACGCAAGGCGTGTTCCACGTCGCTGAAGGCGGCTTGCCGATTCCAGCCGACAAAACCCGTGTGCCGCTGATTGCGTACGCGAACTTGCTGCGTGAGGCGTTGAACCCTCCGGCGCATCTCCTCAAAGTGCCGTTCACGGCAAATTGGGCAGAGCCCTGTCAGGCCATGGTGTCGCTCTTGCTGCGACCGCTGGTGTGTCCAGAGGTGCCCAAGGTTTCGGCCGAAAAGCGCATGGAAGTGCGGTTCTTCGCGCCTGGCGGGCTGGTCTCCAATTTGGATTTCGTGGAGAGCATCTTCGGCAACGCAGGTGATCCCTTCTTGTCCGAGAACGACGCGGCGCTCGATGTCGATCACTGGACCGGGCACACGGGTTGCGTGATTTTGGCGCCGCACCTGACGCGTTTGAAGAAAAAGGATCTCGGCTTGCCGCACGTGAGCCAGGCCACGGAAGCGCAGCGCGCGGCCGGTATGTGTTGGGCCAACGAGAGCGAGCTGTACAACAACGGCAGCGCGTTCAAAGTCACCGCGCGCAGCGTGGACGGCGTGATGGTGACGATCCTCGCCGATAACTATTTTGGGTATTGCAAGAAAGAGGTCAAAACCCAAATCGGCTACAGCGCAAACCTGTTCGGCTTGGCCGAGGAAGAGCACGCGGGCGGTGCGCTCGCGTTTTCGACGGTCAGCCTCGGCGATCAATACGACGCGCGGCTCAGTAGCTCGGAGCACCGCTTCTCCGAGGTGTTGGAGTTGCTCGGCGAGCGGGCCGTCGTGCACGACGCGGGCTTTGCGACCGATACGGTTTACCCGGAAATTCACTACATGCCGGAGGACATGCAGATCGACGTCAAGCGACAGGACATCAAGTGGACGAGCAAAGGCGAAGAGCAGCACCTCAAGCTCTTACCCGGGCGCATCTACATCCATCCGAGCGGCTACAAGCTGCGCATGGAAAAGCATCCGGAAGCGCCGAGCTGGCGCTTGATCGGTACCGTGGCAGAGGGCACGTTCTGCCATAAACCGTGCACCGTGTCGGGCGGCGGCAAATCCGAGATCAGTAAGAGCTTGGTGGACGCCGTGCTGTATGGCCCGATCTACGTGCGCAGCTTCGAGGAGGATCTCGACCTCGTGGAGAGCATCTTCAAGCGAGACTTCCGGGACGCGCTGTTGCCGGAGCTACGCGCGGTCGCCGAGCGCGATCCGTCGCGCCGCATCTTGTCCGCGGATCGCTCGCTCGGTTCGGTGATCAAGCTGCTCACGCCGAACCCGTCGGAATTTCGCAGTGAGTACAATACCTGGCTGGAGAGCATCCCGAACTACGTGCGTGCGTTGGTCTTCGTGATCAAGCGCTTTTACCGGGCGGATTGGGGTAGCGACTGGCGTCGGCACTTTCACGTCGACATCATCAACGGAGCACCAGGCCATGAGCTCAAGTACGGCGAGCGTCGCCTCGTCGGCAGCTATTTGCGTGTGGGTCTACAAGCCGACGGCGCTTGGCGCACCTACAAGTTGCGCCAAGATTTCCTCGCGGCAGACAAAGTGCAGATGGAGGACGATATCACTGCTTCGGTGGTCGTGCCTGCTTCCAAGTTGTTCGGACTGCCACCGGAATACAGCGGACACCCAAGTCTGAAGTTGTCGCAGAACTGTGAGTTTCGCTTGTTCCAACGGCCCGACGAAGCGATCCACCCGGGGTTCGACCGTCAAACCGAAGACGACATGTCGCGGCCCGGGCTGTTCGTCTCGAATTTCCAACCGCTGACGGCCGCTGACTCGCGCAAGATCGTCGAAGAGGTTGCGGTGCACGTCGCGTTCACCGAACCGATGCGCGATCACGTATCGAAGAATGCCGCGCGCGATGATGAGGGCTATTCGATCTGTTCCGCGAAGCCGCGCATCGTCGGCGGCAAGCCCAGCAAGAACCCGCGCTATTTGCAGGTGCGGCCGGACGTGTCGAGACCGCGCGATCGCTATGTCGCCGAGATGGGCGCGCGTTTGTACCGCCGCTTGCGGCTGCCCGAACCGGTCATTTTTCCGGTGATCAGCGTGCTCTCTGGACGGCGCAACAACCCGCCCGAAGACGGCGTGCGCGCGCTGTGCGTGTATGGGCCCATTCACTATCAAGAGCTGCCCGAGCTCTTCATGGATTACGTGTGCTCGGTCACCGGTAAATCCCCGAGCACGACCGGAGCGGGCTCCGAGGGTGCGTTGACGAAGGGACCGTTCAACGCGCTGTCCGCGACAGCGGATTTGAACAACGCGTTGGTCTCGATGCTGCTCTGTGGCTATGCCGGGTTCAGCTCGGCCGCGGGGTACATCGGACCAAAGTATCGCGTCGATCACGACATCAGCCTGCTCATCCCCGAGATTTGGTGCCGGCTGTTCCCGTCCGAGCGCGATCCGAAGAACCTGATCGAGGCCGGACACCTGGAAAAGCTGGAGGACTACGAGTTCGACGGCAAGAAGGTGCTGGCGAGCCGGCTCGGCTACCGCATCACGGCGAAGTTCGTGCACACGTTCTTCGCTCGCGTGTTCGACAACCCGGCTGCGGTGTTCACGGAAGAAATCTTGAAGCCGGAAATTCAAGATGCCGCCGTGTTTGCCGACGGCGTGAACAACATCATGGAGGCCCAGCAGTACGCGGCGGAAGCGTACTTTACCGACGGTAGCATCGATGATGCGTGTCCTCCGCTGCGTGCGTTGCTGCACGTGATGGCGCACGGTCATTTCGAGGGGAAGGACATCAGCCATCCGGAAATTCGTGCGCTCTTCACACGCGAAGCGCTACTCGGCAGTGATTGGTACAAGCAGCGATTGCAGACCAAACAAGCGCGCGACGTCGCGCTGTGGCAACGCCACGTGCACAGCTTGAGTGAGTTCATGGCCTTGGCGAGTCACCGCGACGAAGCGGCGCGGCTCGGCATCGGCGAACGCTTGGCTCACGCGCGCACGGAGCTCGAACGAGTGAGCGCGCCGAGCTATTTGTCCGAGCTACAGGGCACTATCGGCGCCGATCCACTGTGCCGCAGCTTGCCCGAACGCGTGCGCCCGACCAAAGGCGGTCAGACACGGCCGGGCGCGGCGCTGCTCTCTAACTAGTGCTGCGGGAGCGCGCCGGTCATGCGCTGGCGCGCTTCGGGTTGCGGCGCGCCGCGTCGTCGGCGAATTTTTCGAGCATGCGTTCGGTGGTCGCGAAGTCGACGCAAGCATCCGTGATGCTCTGGCCGTAAGTGAGTCGGGCTCTGTCGGCGCCGAGCTCCTGCTTGCCCTCGACGATGTTGCTTTCGACCATCACGCCGAGAATAGCCATGGATCCGGCTCGAAGTTGCGCGCCCACCTCAGCCAAGACGTCGGGCTGTTTGAGGTGATTTTTGCCGCTATTATCGTGGCTGCAGTCCACCAGCACGCGAGCATTGACGTGCGCTTTTTCCAACGCGCGCGCGGCGCCTTCGACGTGCGCTTTCGAGTAGTTCGGTCCGAGATTCCCACCGCGCAGCACGAGGTGCGTGTGCGGGTTGCCGCGTGTCCGAACTACCCCGACGTGACCACTCGGATCGATACCTAGAAAACTGTGTGGGCCCGATGCGGCGATCATGGCGTTGATGGCAACGCTCAGGCCGCCGTCGGTGCCGTTTTTGAATCCGACCGGCATCGACAGCCCGGAGGCCAGCTCGCGGTGGGTTTGGCTTTCGGTGGTGCGCGCGCCGATCGCGGTCCACGACACTAAGTCTGCGATGTACTGCGGGATGATCGGGTCGAGCATCTCGGTGGCTACTGGCATGCCCAGCTCGGCCAGGTTCAGGAGCAGCCGACGCGCGCTGCGGATGCCCGTGGGGATGTCGTAGCTGCCGTCCAAGCGCGGGTCGTTGATCAGTCCCTTCCAGCCGACCGTCGTGCGCGGCTTTTCGAAATACACGCGCATGACCAACAAGATCTCCTGAGAAAAGCGTCGTTTCAGCTCCAGCAAGCGCCCTGCGTAGTCGATGGCAGCATCCGGGTCGTGAATCGAGCAAGGCCCGACGATGGCGAGTGGGCGTGCATCTTCCCCGCGAAGCACGGCTTGGATCTCTTGCCGCGCGCTGAACACCACGCTTGCGGCGCGTTCTGACAGAGGGAGCTCGCGGGTCACGTCGTTTGGGCTCTTGAGCAAGGTCGTATCCACGATTCGGAGGTCTTTGGTTTCGAGCATTTTGATTCGGGCGGGGTTGGGCTTGCAGGGACAAAGCGAAAAACCCCCGGGCGCCGCGGCGACCAGGGGTTTTTTGCTTTCTCGACTCTGTTTTCAGAAGAGAAGGCTGGGCCCTGACGCCGCGTTTACCGCGGGCCAATAGCCAAACCAAAAGTGAAAACGGGGCGAGCGCATGGGAACGGATCGAAGCATAGGTGAGACAGTTACGTCACGCAAGTCCGTGCAGCCATCACGCTCGCGCTCGCGCGCTCGCGACAGCGCGTGCAGGCTCGCGCGTGCGGCGTGCAAAGCGCGGGAATTTCTCAGCGAAAGCCCGATTGCCCAGGCTTGTGCAGGGTGGCTCCTTTTTGGACCAGCGGCTCGAGTGCGTTCTCGATCGGCACGTTCGGGCAGGCGTCGACCCAGCGTGTCGCTTCGGGCTGCGCCCAATGCACGGCGTTTTGCAGCACGAGCTGCACCGTCGGCTGGTGATAAGTCGGGTACGTCTCGTGGCCTGGGCGAAAGTAGAAAATTTTGCCTGCGCCGCGGCGCCAACAGCAACCCGAGCGAAAGACCTCGCCGCCTTCGAACCAAGAAATGAAGACTTGCTCCTCCGGCTCCGGCACGCCGAAGGGCTCGCCGTACATCTCCTCGTTCGGCAGCTCGAAGTAGCCGTCGAGACCACGCGCGATGCGATGCGCGGGGTTGGTCACCCAGAGTCGCTCTTTTTCCCCAGCTTCGCGCCAGCTCAACGAGCAGGTGGTGCCGAGTAGGCGTTTGAAAATTTTCGAATAGTGCCCGCTGTGCAGCACGATGAGCCCCATGCCCTCGAGCACGCGCTTCTGCACGCGCGTGACGATCGCGTCGTCGACCTTGCCGTGGGCCGCGTGGCCCCACCAAGTGAGCACGTCGGTCTGATCGAGCACGGCTTGGCTGAGCCCATGCTCCGGCTGCTCGAGCGTCGCCGTGCGTGGGATGATTTCGGGATCGAGCGCCAATCCTTCGGCGATGCAGGTGTGCATGCCGTTCGGATAAATCTCGCGCACGACCGCGTTCGTGTTTTCGTGGACGTTCTCACCCCAGACGGTTACCGAAATCGTCATTTTTACTCTCCCGTGAGCCAGTCTACTCAGTGCGAGCGCGTGCTCGTGGAGCCTGCGCTCAGCGAAGCACCGCGGGTTCTCATGCGATTGAGTAAACCACTCATGCTCGCTGGAAACCACCTTGTCCGGTACTTGCTCCGCGCGCCCGGCGCGGCAGTCTCTGCGTCGCGAGCGGCGACGCAGAGTGATCGCGTTGCGGTATCGACCTCGCCCGTGGGCTCGGCTAAAAGGGCTCGCGTTTGGGGAATGACGCTGGTCCGTCGTGCTCCCGCTCTGCAAAGCATTTCATGTCCGTCCGTGCGCTCGCCATCGGCTCGATCCTCGCGCTCGCGATCTCGCTCGGTACCTATTTCAACGATTGGGTGATCGGGCAGACGCAGCTGATCGGCAATCAGTTGCCGATCTCGGTTTTCGGCGTCGCGGTCTTCTTGCTGCTCGCCGTCGGCCCCGCGTTGTCGCTGGTGCGCCTGCGTTGGGGTTTCAGCGCGGCGGAGGTGGCGACGATTGCGGCGCTCGGATTGATGGGTTGCGGCTGGTCCGGGTCCAACTTCTTCCGCATCTTCACCCACGCCGTAGTGATGCCCTCGCATTGGGTGAAGACCAAGGCGAGCTGGCAATCACAGAACGTGATGAGCTACGTGCCGGGCGGCTCGCCGGAGCTCGGTCAGGGTCAGGTCCGGGACTGGAAGGCGCTCGGCGTTCGTCTCGTCAGCGCACGCGACCGCGCTGCGTCCAGCGCACCCAATCCTTCCGAGCGCCTTTGGACGCTGCTCGAACCTGCCGCACAACGCAGCTTCGTCGCGGGCCTGGACGGCGAATTCGATACCGGTCGAGTCGCCGAGCTGACCTCTGCGCTCAACGTTGCGCTCAATCGGCCTGATTTTTACGAGCCCGCGGCGTTTCGCGGCGTGACGTTGCCCTCGGCGGTCGCGCCGCTGCTGAAGCGCGCGCCAGGCTCGCTCGACGCGCGTGACACCGTGTTGCGGAATCGCTGGCTTTTAGCCTCGGCGATGCCGGACCTGATTCTTCCACCGCCGGCCGGCGACGGCGCGCTCTTCGACGGGGGTCGCGCCGACCCGTTTGCGGTCGATACATTGCTTCAAGGTCGGAGTCGCTCTGCGCAGCTCTCACCCGCTCAGTTGCCGTGGCGCATGTGGTGGCCGACGCTGAGGTTGTGGGCGGGCTGCGCGCTGTGTCTGGCGTTCGCGTCGTTTGCGCTCGCGCTCATCGTGCATCCGCAATGGTCGAAGCGCGAGCTCTTGCCCTACCCGATCGCTCGCTTTCTGACGGAGGCCTCGGAGCGCAAAGCCGGCTTACGCTTACCCGAGGTCGCTCAGAACCGACTGTTCTGGCTCGGCGCGGGCTTGCTCTTCTCCCTCCACCTGGTCAACGGGTTACACGCCTGGTTCGATTGGGTTCCGGAAATACCGAGAAAATACGATTTTGGCGCGCTGCAAGACCTGCTGCCCAACGTGCGGCGCGTCGCCGGTTCCTGGGGCTTCTTCTATCCGACGTTCTATCCGTCCGTGATCGCCTTCTCGTTCTTCATGGCGACGCAGGTGTCCTTCAGTCTCGGCATCTCGCAGATCCTGTTCTTCGCATTGGGCGCGCTGATGCTCAGCTATGGCTCGCAGCTCGAGACCGGCAGTCTCGAGGCGAAGGCCAGCAATCTGATGCGCTTTGGGAGCTATCTTGGAGTGGCGCTCATGATTGCCTACACGGGGCGTAGCTACTACGCGAACGTGTGGAGGAGTGTTTGGGGTGGTCGGCGCGCGCCGGGCACGCCGCCGTACGCGCCGTGGGCCGCAAGGGCCTGCTTGGTGTCGGTGATTGCCGCGGTGTTCGTCGTGCGCTCGGCTGGCTTGTCGCTTTGGCTATCGGCTGCGTTCATTACGCTCGAGCTGCTGGTGTTCGTGGTGGTGACGCGGGTCGTCTGTGAAACGGGAGCATTCTTCATTCAGACGGCGTGGTCACCGGTAGGCGTGATCAGTGCGCTGACCGGGTTTCAGGCGCTCGGCCCGAGCGCGTACATCGTGCTCAGTTTGGCCAGCGTCGTGCTGTTTCTCGATCAGCGCGAGCTGTACATGCCGTTCATCGGCAACGCGTTGAAGTTAGTCGACCGCGATGACGGTCCGAGCCCCGCACGCGGCACGCCCTGGTTCATCGCCGTCTTACTCGTGAGCATGGTGCTCGCCGGCGGGATCACGCTATTTTTGCAGTACAACCACAGCCTCGTACAAGTTGGCAATTCATGGGGCAAGGACGAGCTGCCGACGTATGCGTTCGACGCGCTCTCGCAGGCTACCTCGGACGCAGCAGCGGCGGGCACGTTGGCTCGAGCCACGGCGACGCACGGCTTGGCGAGCCTCAGCTTGCTTCACCCGAGCAGTGGCGCCTACGCCTGGGCCGGTCTCGGGCTCTTCCTGGCGCTTGGGACGGCATTTGCTCGCTTGCGTTTGCCGTGGTGGCCGATTCATCCCGTCGCGTTTCTGGTGTGGGGTAGCTACCCCATCTTCTGTTTTGGCCCATCGTTTCTGATCGGTTGGTTGGTCAAGTGGGGCGCTACGAGCTCGACCGGGGCGAAAGGCTACCGCGCGCTTCGCCCGTTGATGATCGGTGTCATCGCGGGGGAGCTCTTGGCAGGGCTACTGTGGATGATCGTCGGCGCGAGCTATTATCTTTTTACTGGTCGTACGCCCGCCGCGTACACGATTTTCCCCGGTTGAAAGCGCGAAAATCATGCCGAGCAGCGAATCCGTCCCCGCGCTTCCGCAAGCCATCAGCTGGCTCGCGCTCGGCTTTCGCGTGCCAGACGATTGGGAGATCGTTCGTCATGGCATCGGCTTCGATCGGGGCTCGTTGGTGTTCGTCGATCGCGTGAGGCAACGGCTGAGTGTGAGCTGGACGGCGTGTCCGCGCGCTCCGAACTTGGAGCGGTTGCTCAGCGACTTCGAAAGTCAGCCTCTGACGGCCGGCGAGAAGGTGCTCGCTCAAAGTGACCGCTTCGGCTTTCGCGTGCTCGAGTGCGAAACCTCGTCCGGTGGACGAGTCACTCATGCGCTTCGTTTCGACCCCGCCTCTAGTCGCTTGATCGAGCTGGAATTGCCTGGATCGGCGGAGCCGGAAAACCAGACCCTTGCGGGAGCGCTGCTCGCGGGTTTTGCATTCTGCCCGCGTGCGCAGGACCGCACCGTGCGCGCGTTCGGCGTGCATGCCACCCTGCCTGAAGGCTTCACGCCCTGCGCAAGCCAAGTAAAACCCGCCGACGTGAGCTTGGAGTTCGAGCGCCTCAGCGCGCCAGGCGAACGTTCCTCGGATCGCTTGAGGATCCGGCGCTCCGGCATGGCGCGCGCGTGGTTCGACGGTGACGCGGCGCGGGCCATCCAAGCGCGCAACCCGGAGCTTCAGTTCCGCGACTATGAAAGCCGCACGGTCGGCACGCACATGGCGACCCGCGCGCGGGGCTTTGCGCGCGGCGCACTCTTGAAGCGCGCGCTGGGCCGCGCCACGGAGCATGAAATCACGCTTTGGGAGTGTCCGGAGCAGAACGCCGTGTTCGAGACAGAGCGCCGTGAGTCGCGCCGAATCGAACCGAATGGCGCGTCGCTGCGCGTGTGGTGCTGCGCGGCCGCTAGCCGGGAGCCTTCAGATGGTCGCTGAAGCGGCGCTCGACCCGATGCGTGTGCTGAATACGACGCCCGCGCAAAACGGCGCGGTTCGCGTCGAACAGACGGGCACGGGCGTGGTGCTCTTCGTGCCCGTAGCGCGCCCAGCGTGGCTGCGCGCTTTGTCCCTGGCCTTGCCTCTGCGGCGCGAGAAGGGGTTTGCGCTCGACCGGCTCGGGCAAGAGGTCTGGCTCGCCTGTGATGGCTCACGGTCCTTCGGAACCATCGTGGACGACTTTGCCCAGCGGCATCAGCTCAGGTTCCATGAAGCGCGCGCCATGGTGGCGCAATTTCTGCGCACGCTGGCCGAGCGCAACTTGGTCGCGCTGCTCGTGCCCGAAGAAGTGAGGCGCGCTTGAAGGAGCTGATCGCCAAAGATCAAGTGCGGCTCAGCCTCGCGCGCTGCTTTCGCCTGGCGTTGTCCGGCATGAGTCACCGGCTATTTCGCGCCAGCATCACCATCGCGATCTTGGCCCTAGCGGTCGCGTTTTTGTCGCACATGCTAGCGTTTAGTGTCGTCGAGCACGAAACCCAGCGCAGCGCTTGGAATGAGCTCCGCGCGAGCCGCCTGCTCGGCGAGATCGTAAGCCGCCTGGGCAACGCCGACAGCCCGCGCACGGTCATCGACGGGCTCGCCGGTAGCGACCCACACCGCCTGCGCGAATACCGCGCGTGGTCGCGTGTGTCGGCCGAGCGCTTCGAGCGCGCGCAACGCGCAGCGCGCGCATTCCAGCAGTTCGACGGCTATCTCGCGAAGGCTGCGCCCGCTCAGCGCGCTGCGTTGTTCGGCGATCAAACGACGGACGAAGCCGGCGCTGCGCTGGCGGAACCGGGGCAAATCGAGCACTTCCTGGCCCAAGTGTCGGATTTTGGTTTGCGTGTGCCGCTCGGCAGTGAAGCGCGGCTGCGGGCCTTCGTCTTCTCCGAACGCCCGCTGCTCGCCGAAGTCGTCCAAGCCGTCGTGCTGGGGCACGCTCGAGCGATCGCGCGGCTCGGTGAACGTTTTTCCGGCTCCGATCAGGACTCACTCGCGGAGGCGCGGCTTGGAAAATTGTTCGAGCATCCACCAGCAAATCTGCTGCAAGTGGCGGGTGAGCAGGGGTTCGATCCGGCGCTGTGGCGCGTGACCGACCTGACCGCGTTCGCGATCCAGGCGCGCGACCGCACGCAAATCGAGCGCGCCATCGTCAGCGATCCGGCGCGTGGTGAGCTCGCGCGTGAGCTCGATGTCTCCGCTTCGGATCTCTCGTTGCCACGTGTGCTCGGCCAAGTCGAGGGCAGCCAAGCTCGCGCGTCCGCGGTGGCCGCGATCTTGGCGCGCGCTGGCGTGCAGGGCTTGGACGCCGCGAAGCTTGCCGTGTTGGCGCAGACATTCGTGCACGCCGAGCGGGTCGAGCGGGCCGCGGGCGACGAGGCTCCCAGCACGAACGCCCGCTTCGGGATCTCCGAGCGCAATGCCTGGCTCGTTCTGTTGTCGTTCTTGGTCTGCGGGGTGGGCGTAGCAAACGCGATGCTGATGTCGGTCGGCGAGCGTTTCTCGGAAATCGCCACCATGAAGTGCCTCGGCGCCTTGGACGGATTCGTGATGACGCTGTTTCTGTTCGAGGCCACGATTCAAGGCGTCATCGGTGGCGTCATTGGGCTGCTCTTGGGCGGCCTGCTCGCTCTTGCCCGAGGCTTTGCGGAGTACGGTGGTCTGCTCGGCACGGCGCACGGCGCAGCGGGTCAGGTTGCCCTCGCGCTCGGTGTCGCGCTGGCGCTGGGCGTGCTGCTTGCCGCGCTTGCGGCCATCGGTCCTTCCTTCGTCGCGGCTCGGCTGTCACCCATGGAGGCCATGCGGGTCGATTGATCATGAGCAGTGAAGCCCAGAACCCAGCGCAGCAGACGCCGCACGCGATCAACGCCTCGGAAAAGGCGGTGATCATTCGAACGCTCGGGCTCGAGAAGAGCTACAGCGCGGGTGAAGCGACGACGCACGCCCTATCGGGGGTCGATTCGACGATCGTGCGCGGTGAGTTCATTGCCGTGATGGGCCCTTCGGGTTCGGGGAAGAGCACGTATTTCAATATGATTGGCGCGCTCGACGCCCCAACGCGCGGTCGCATTCTGATCGACGAGGTCGACGTCGCGCAATTGTCCGCGGTCGAGCTCGCGTTCCTGCGCTGCCGAAAGATTGGCTACATCTTTCAAAGCTACAACTTGATCCGCTACATGACGGCGCTCGAGAACGTCACCGTTCCGATGACCTTCGCGGGCGTCGGCCCGGACGAAGCGCGCCGGCGAGGCATGGCATTGCTCGCGCTCGTCGGGCTGGCTGACCGCTGGTCTCACCGTCCGATGGAAATGTCGGGTGGCCAACAACAACGCGTGGCTATTGCTCGGTCCATCTGCAACGAACCGAGCGTTCTGCTCGCGGACGAACCAACCGCGAACCTCGACTTCAAAACGGGCCAGGACGTGCTCGACCTCCTACAAAAGATCAATCGTGAGCGCGGCGTGACCATCGTGTGCTCGACGCACGATCACCGTCTGCTCAACGTGTCTGACCGCATCATGTGGATTCGTGATGGTCGCGTCGAGCGCGTCGAGCGCCGCGCGGACATTGCCATTTTTGTCGGTTCGATGCGGGAAAAGTCATGACCCCGCGCTCCTTACGACGATTGTTGCTCCGCGCGCTGATGTGCGCGCTGTTCGTGCTTCATTTCGCCGCGTCGGCGCGCGCAGATGAGGCGAGTCAGAGCCCGGAAGAGACGGCCTTCCTGAGTGACTTGAAGGCGCTCACTGGAGCGCCAAACAGGCAAACTGGGAGTGACGCCGCGCTCGCCGCCGAGGCGTACGTGCGCGAACGCCTGCGCGGACTCGGCGTGACGCAGATCTTCGAGCTGAGCCTGCCGGTGTGGGAGCCTCGCACCACCGCCTGCTCCCTCGAGATCGACGGCGTCTCGGTTCCACTGTTCGCGCTTCGACCGAACTTGGTCGTGCCTCCGGTCACGGCATCCGGCGGACTCGAAGCTCCGCTCATCTACGCTGGGCGAGGTGAGGCCGCCGATTTCGAAGCTCGCTCGCCGGAAGGCAAGATCGTCGTGCTCGACTACGAGAGCGCGGCCAATTGGGAACGCGCGTTTTCCTTGGGCGCGCGCGCGGTGATCTTTCTCGGCACTGGCACGGAGACTGAAACAGCCCCAAAACATCTGGATCTTCCGATCAATTTGCTCCGCTTCTATGCAGGGCCGGAGCTTCTCGGCCAGCTCGATCTGCGCCGTGACCAGCCGCGCGCCCGCTTGCTGAGCGAGGTCGCATGGCAACAGCGCGTCGGGCGGAGTGTCGTCGCCCGCATCGCTGGCCGTGACGCGCACTTCCCCAAGCAACGCAGCGAGCCCGAAGCGCTCGTGCTCTCGGCTCGGCTCGACACCTATGGCGTGGTCCCGGAACGTTCACCCGGTGCTCGGCGCGCTGGCAATATCGCGGCCTTGCTCGAGGCTGCCGCGCGCTTGCAGAAGGATCCACCGAAGCGCGACATCGTCCTGCTCTTCAGCGACGGCGACGCGTTTGCAAGCCAAGGCACGCGCGAAATCTACGATGCCTGGTTGATGCCCACGGCGAGCCTACGTGGGCTCGTGGCCGAGCACGTCTCCGAACGCGCGCAGGTGCAGCGCGTCATGGCTTCCCTCGAGCCGCAGTTTTGGTCGGCAATCGACCGCCCCACCGCCGAAGCTTCGGACCAGCGGGTGCTCTGGCGAACGCTGAGCAGCGAGGCTGATTTCGCGCGCGACGACGCCTATCAGGCACTCGAGCGCCTGCGGCTGCTTCGCGCTCAGAACGCGGCCCCGACGGCTG
>DATHOI010000921.1:0-7662 GCA_035485095.1 Polyangiaceae bacterium
TCTGTGACGCCGCTCAGATTTTGGGCCGTCGAGAGAGCGCGCGCGCCGTACCCGTATTGAGACAATTGACTCGGCACGCCGACGACAACGTAGCCCTCGCCGCGGTCGAGGCGCTGGGTCGCATCGGCGGTCGCGAGGCGCTCGATTCGCTCTTGGCGTTGACGGAAAGCGGCAATTTCTTCCGCACGTTTCCGACCATCGACGTGCTGGGACGGTCGGGGGATTCGCGCGTGCTGCCGACTTTGCTCAAGCTCGCCACCGACCCGCTGTACGGGACCGAAGCCGTGCGTGCGCTTGGGCGGCTCGCGGATCCGAGCACCCTGCCCGCGCTGCTCGAGCTCTTGAGTCGAGCTCCGGAGAGCCTGGCGCGCGCCATCGCCATCGCGCTGGTCGCGATCCACGAGCACTCAGAGCAGCGCTTCGGCTCCGGCATCGCGGTCGAACGCGCGCTCTTGGCCTCACCGCGCGTGGCTGACTTACGCCGTCAAATGACGCGCGGCTTGAAACGCGCCGACGCCTCCGAACAGCTTGCATTGAGCCAAGCACTGTCATGGATCGGAGAAGAGAGCACGATTCCGACTCTGCTCGCGCTGCTCTCTGGACCAGCGGCAGTGGCGGAAGTCGCCGCGGCATCATTGAAGAAGTTGGGCAGCGTGGCCGAAGCTGCGCTGATCGACGCTCTGCACTCGGGGACCAGCGCGCAGCGGCGCTCACTGGTGCCCATCCTGAGCGGTCGCTTGGCCGCGCGTGACGAGCTCGTGGCCTGCCTACGTGACGAAGATCCGACCGTGCGCGCGCTGAGCTGTGATGCCTTGGCGCACTCCTCGGACACCTCGGCGGTGCCGCACATTTTCGCTTTGCTCGGCGACGCCGACGCGCGCGTCGCGCAAGCCGCCCTGGGCGCGATACAGTCACTCGGCAGCGACCAGACCAAGCAGCTCGCGCTCGGCGCGGCGCGCGCTAGTGACGTGCGCGTGCGCCGCGCTGCACTGCGCATCATCGGTTATTTCGGCTATCCGGAGGGCCTCGAGGCCCTCACCGAAGGCTGCCAGGCCGAGGACGAGCGCGTGCGCGACGCAGCGCTTTCCGGCTTGCCCTTCGTGGACGACGCGCGCTCAATCGCCCTCCTCCTGCAGGCCGCCCGGGCCGATTCGGCTCGCACGCGCACTTCGGCGATGCGCGCGCTCGGCCACACGACTGGTGAAGCGAGCGTCCTCGCGCAACTCCGCAGTGCACTCACCGACCGGGACGCCTGGGTTCGCTATTACGCTTGCCAAGCGCTCGGTCGGTTACACGACGACAGCGCGACCGAAGCGCTCGCTGGGCTGCTCGCAGACGCCTCCGGACAGGTTCGCGTGGCGGCCGTCGACGCTCTGGCGCATCTACGCGGTCCACGCGCCTTCGAGGTGCTGAGCGCGGCGCTCACTGCCGAGGACCCTGATCTGCACCGCGCCGCACTCGTTGCGCTCGGCATCTCGAAACGCAGGGAGGCGCTACCCGGCGTCTTGGCCGCGCTCGGTTCCACTGATGCGGCGACGCGGCTCGTCGCACTGTCCGCGCTCTCCGAGCTCGGATTTTCCGACGCGGTGCAAGCCATCGCGCGCGCCACGAATGATCCGGACGAGGGCGTGCGCGTCGCCGCCACCGGCTTTCTCGGTGCTCGCTCCGATGCCGCGGCGACTGACGAGCTGCTCGGGTTGCTCATGAAGGAGCCCACGCGCCAACCGCTCATCCATGCCTTGGCGCGGCCCGGCGCGGGGCGAATCGATGCCATTTCAGCGGCCCTCGCCGGTGCCGACGACGCCTTCGCGGCAGCGCTGGTCGCCAGCCTTTCGCGCTCTAGCGCGCCCGAGGCCAGGGCCGCCATCCGCACCGCCCTGCATTCGCGGCATGACGCGGCACGCCGCGCCGCGGCCTCCGCGCTCATTGCCATGCAGGATCTCGAGAGTGCCTCGGAACTCGAGCGTGCCGCGCTCAATGACCCCGATGCTGAAGTGAGGCGCATCTGCGCGGCTGCGCTCCGGTCGCGTGTCGGCGCCGTGTCCGAAGCATGACTCTCAGTCTGCCACTGTCACCTCAGGTGTTCGCCATCCTGAGCGCTTTGATCGAGGAGCGCACGGGGCTGCACTACGACAGCCGCGAGCGCGAGCTCTTGGCCGATCGAATCACTCCGCGGGCCCTCGAGCGCGGCTTCGAGTCGCTGCTCGACTACTACTACTTCCTTCGTTACGACCCCGACTCTGAGGCCGAGCTGGCCCTGCTCACCGAGACTTTGGTGGTCAACGAGACCTATTTCTTCCGGGAATTATCGGCGCTCAAGGTCGTGGTCGAGCTATTCGTGCCTCGCCTGCTCGCGCAGGGAACGAAGCCCCGAATCTGGAGCGCCGCTTGCGCCACAGGCGAAGAACCACTCACTTTGGCCATGCTGCTCGACGAGGCGAAATTACTCGACCGAGTGTCACTCCTCGCCAGCGACATCAGTGGCCGGGCCTTGGCGCACGCCCAAATAGGCCATTATTTTCGGCGTTCGCTGCGCGCATTACCCCCGGGAGTGACGGGGCGCTGGCTTCAACCCGATGAGAACGGTGACGGCATGCGCGTGGCACGGCACATCACGCGGGCCATCGAGTGGCGGCGGGTCAATTTAGTGAGCGACGCCGAGCTCGCGGCCCTGGGTCATTTCGATATCGTGATCTGTCGGAATGTGTTGATCTACTTCCGCGACCGCACGATAGAGCGCGTGATCGCAAATCTTTGGCAGAGTCTGACGACGGACGGCCACTTGCTGGTGGGGGCATCCGAATCACTGCTTCGCTTCGACGCTTCATTCGCCTGTGAAGAGCAACGCGGCGCCTTCTTTTATCGAAAGCTCCCCAAGTGATTCGCGTCCTAGTCGTGGATGATTCGGCGTTTGCGCGCAAAGTACTGCGCGAAAGCCTACAAACGAGCCCGCACATCGAAGTCGTCGGCACGGCTCGGGACGGCATCGACGCGCTCGAGAAAATCGCGGAGCTGAAGCCGGATGTCATCACGCTCGACCTAGTGATGCCGAACTTGGATGGCCTGGGTGTACTCGGCGCCCTCGGCCCGGAGCAGCGAGCGCGCGTCGTCGTCGTCAGCATGGCCGGCGAAGCCAGCGACATCGGCGTGGCAGCGCTCAATTTTGGCGTCTTCGATTTGGTGCACAAGCCGACCGCACTCGCCGTGGCCAGCCTGCACGACATCGCGGAGGAGCTCGTCAGCAAGGTGCTGTTGGCTGCGGCGCAGGCACCCAAACCGATCCCACCCCCGACGGTAGAAGATGCCGTACTGCCCCTCGGGGCGCAATCAGATCGCTTCGTGCTCATCGGCACGTCTACCGGCGGGCCGCAGGCGCTCACTCGTTTGCTGAAGGCCTTACCCGCGAACTTCCCGGCGCCGATTGCGATCGTGCTGCACATCCCGGCGGGTTACACCGGGCCGCTCGCTGAGCGCCTCGACAGTGAGTGCGCGATCGAAGTGCAAGAGGCCCGGGACGGGCTCGTGCCGCGGCCGGGGCTGGCGATCATCGCCCAGGCGGGCGTGCACCTCCGGCTGGTAGCGGAAGCAAGTGGCGTCGTCGTTCGGCTAGATGCAGAGCCGAGCCTCGCCGTGCACCGACCCGCGGTGGACGTGCTTTTCCAGAGCGCCGCACAGAGCCTGGGGAAACGCGTGCTCGGCGTGGTCCTCACCGGCATGGGTGACGACGGGCTGCTCGGCGCTCGCGCCGTGGTCGCGGCAGGCGGCCAAGTGTTGACCGAGGCGGAGTCGTCGTGTGTCGTTTACGGTATGCCACGCGTCATAAAAGAAGCAGGCTTGGCCACTGCCGAGGCACCCCTCGAGCGCATGGCCGCCGAGATCGCTTCTCGGCTGTGAGCCGCGAGCGCGCGATGCTGGGCATGCCTCACCGCGCTAATTTGACACGCCACACGTGGCCCGACGCGCCCTGACATTCCGAGCGGTTCGGGACCGCGCAGCCGCACGCGGCTAAATCTTAGAACCCCGCGCGGACGGCCTTACACGCCGCAATTCTGGACGAAGTGAGCCGCGCTGCACACTGGCACGCGCCTCGCAAGCGAGGCGGCATGCCAAGCGAGGCCGAAATGTCCAGCGCCGGGCCGCGTCGCATTCACGCGCCGGCTGATGCTCTCCCACACTCCGCGGCGCCACCGCTGCGCGCCGAAACACCGGCGCCCGCTCGACCCGCGCCCGAGCAGCAAACCGAGCCCGAGCCAGCCAAAGCGCGCGACGCGGAGCGCGAGCAAGAGCCCGAGGCCAGCCGAGCTCCGAAGGCGGAAAAGAAGCCGCTCAGCCCGAAGTTGCGCGCGCTCCTGAGTGCGGGAGCCGCACTGGTCGTGTTGGGCGCCGCCAGCTGGTGGTACCGCGGCACGTTTTTCGAGGACACCGACGACGCGCAGATCGACGGTTACATTTCGACCGTGTCACCGCGCGTGGCCGGCACCGTGATCCAAGTGCACGTCGACGACAACCAGACCGTCACTCTCAACCAAGTGTTAATCGAGCTCGACCCAACCGATCTGCGCGTCGCGCGCGATCAAGCCAAAGCTGCGCTCGCGCAGGCAGAAGCGCAGCTGCGCGCCGAGCAATCCGATGCTTCGGTGACCGAGACGACCAATCAAACCCTGGTGGCCACGAGCTCGAGCGACGTCGTGTCGGGCGCAGCGGGCGTCGCTGAAGCACAGCAGACCACCCTGCAAGCCAACGCGCAGCTCAAGCAAGCCGAAGCCGACAATCAGCTAGCTCAGACCGAGAAAGTGCGCACACAGCAGCTCTTCCAATCGGGGGCCGTCGCCCAATCGGAGCTCGACAGCCGTGTCGCGGCCGCAGACGCCGCGGCCGCGAAGCTCCAAGCGCAACAAGGCGCGCTCGAGGCCGCGCGCCGGCGCGTCGACGAGGAAGCCGCCAAGGCGCACGCCGCGTCGAGCCGCTTGCAAGAAGCCAAGAGCAACGCGCCCGAAGTGCTGGACGCCAAGCGCGCCACGGTCGACCTACGGAGAGCCAGCGTGGATGCCGCCAAGGCCGCGCTCGAGCAAGCCGAGCTCAACCTCAGCTACGCCACGATGAATGCGCCCGTGAAGGGCATCGTCGGGAAGCGTTCGGTCAACGTCGGTGATCGCGTGACGGTCGGCCAGGCCTTGCTCGGCATCACACAGATCGACAAGCTGTGGGTGACCGCGGATTTCCGCGAGACTCAGGTGCGCCGCATGCACGTGGGTCAGCACGCGACCGTGCACGTGGACGCGCTGGGGCGTGACTTCGACGGCGATGTGGAGAGTATCGCCGCGGCCACCGGGTCGCGCTACAGCGTGCTTCCGCCGGAGAACGCCAGCGGCAACTACGTCAAAGTCGTGCAGCGACTGCCCGTGCGCATTCATCTGCGTCCGGGCCAAGCCGGGCTCGACCTGCTGCGACCGGGCATGTCGGTCGAGCCTGAGGTGCGCGTCAAATGACAGCGAGCGCGGCCACGGCCGACCGCGCGCTAGTCGACGCTGAAGGGTGGCACCCCGGCCACAACCCGTGGCTCATCGCGCTCACGGTGACGATGGCCACGTTCATGGAGGTGCTCGACACGAGCATTGCGAACGTGGCTCTGCCGCACATGGCCGGCAACCTGTCGGTGACTCAGGACGAGAGCACTTGGGTCCTCACGTCGTATCTGGTCTCGAACGCCATCGTGCTACCGTTGAGCGGCTGGCTCGCGACGCGTTTTGGTCGCAAACGCTTTTACATCTCGTGCGTCGCGCTATTTACCGCGAGCTCATTTTTATGCGGCATCGCGCCGAGCCTCGGCGCCTTGATCTTCTTTCGCGTGTTGCAGGGCGTCGGCGGCGGCGGTCTCGGCCCCAGCGAACAGTCGATCTTGGCCGATACCTTTCCGCCGGAAAAGCGCGGCATGGCGTTTGCGATTTACGGCATGGCCGTCGTGCTCGCACCCGCGCTCGGCCCGACGCTGGGCGGCTTCATCACCGATAGCTATTCCTGGCGCTGGGTATTCTTCATCAACGTGCCGGTCGGCATCTTATCGATGTTCCTGGCCAACCGCATGGTCACCGACCCCCCCTGGCTCACGAAAGAAAAGGCCAAATCTGGCCCGATTGACGTAGTCGGTCTCGGTCTGATCACGCTCGGCTTGGGTAGCCTCGAAGTCGTCCTCGACAAGGGCCAAGAGTCGGACTGGTTTCACTCCTCCTTCGTGGTCGGGTTCTCGATTGTCGCGTGCGTGGCGCTGGTATCGCTCATACTTTGGGAGCTACACACGGAACATCCGGTGATCGACGTGCGGCTCTTCAAGGGGCGCACCTTCGCCATGGCCAACGGCATGATGTTCACGCTCGGCCTCACGCTGTTCGGCACCACCGTGCTCTTGCCGCAATTCACGCAAGTGCTCCTCGGCTACTCCGCCGAACAGGCCGGCATGGCGCTGTCGCCGGGAGGCATCTTGATCATATGCATGATGCCGTTCATCGGCAAATTCATGGGCAAGCTCGACGCGCGCAAGATGATCGCGTTCGGCTTCGTCGCGCTCGCGGCATCACTCTTCTATATGTCACACCGGCTCTCCTTGGGTATTGATTTCAAGCACGCGATCTTGCTTCGCATGTATCAAGCCTTCGGCTTGGCGTTCTTGTTCGTGCCCATCAACACGCTCTCCTACGTGGACGTGCCGAGAGAAAAGAGCAACTCCGTCTCGGGCCTGATCAACCTGTCTCGAAACATGGGCGGGGATGTCGGAATCGCGCTTGCGACCACGTTGCTCGCGCGCCGCTCGCAAATGCACCAGGTCGAGTTGGTGCGGCACACCAGCCTATTCGACGCGCCCTTCCGCGAGCGGCTCGCTGAAATCACCCTCGCGCTGCAGCATTCGGGGGCGAGCGCCAGTGACGCGGCCATCCAAGCCTACCGCGCGCTCTACCGCACCGTGCTGCAACAAGCCCAAACGCTCGCCTACGTGGACGTGCTCTTTCTAATGGGCTGCGGCACCGCCTTGATGGTGCCGCTCGCCTTCCTCATGAAACGCCCGCGACCTGGCGCGGCGGCGATGGGTCACTAAGCTCGGGTAGTCTCCAAACGCCGCCAAAAGAAGTACGAGAGCGCCCACAGCACGCCGGTGACGGCCGCCCAGCTCCACGCTGGCGGCCCGTCGCCCACGGCAAGGTGAGCGATCAACGCAGAGCCGAGATCGATGGCGAAACCAGCGTACGCCCACTCCTTGAGCCGCGTGGGCACCGGTGCAAGCAGCAGCACCACGCCAAGCAGCTTGGCCCACGACAGCTCGACCCTAAAATAAGCGGGAAAACCCAGGTGAACAAACGCTTGCGCCACCTGCGGCAGACACAGCTCCGCGTAAGCGGTGAAGCTCATCTGCAGGCAGAAGAGCGCAGTGACGATCCAGAAGCCGACGAGGATTCGTTTGGGGCGAGGCATGTGCAGACTCTATCTGGCGCGTGCGCGGCGAGCTTCTCCGAAACTGCTGGAGCCGCGCTAGTGGCCGATTTGAAATCCAGCCCGCAAAACCAAGCCCCCTGCTTCAACCCACCAAACCCATCACCCACCAAACCCATCACCCACCAAACCCATCACCCATCACCCACCAAACCCATCACCCACCAAACCCATCACCCA
>DATHOI010000922.1:0-4295 GCA_035485095.1 Polyangiaceae bacterium
GGCGGTGGTGGTGGTGGCGGAGATCGCGGCGGCGATCGGCGGAACCGCTGGTAATTCGGAGTACCGATCCTTTGTCACGTCCAGCAGCTGAGACCAATGCTTCGAGCGGAACGCGTCACGCCCCCGGTGACGCACGACGCGCTTTGCTCGACAAGGCAGCTACAACCGCGGGCACGCTCTGGGCTCAGCGCTGGTGCGACGAATTACGTCGGGAGGGCCGTCCGGTGGTCGGCGGTTGGCCCGGCACGTTGCGCGAAGCCCGCGCGCAGGTCAGCGCATATCTCGGCACTTCACTCGGCAAGCGCAAATTGTCGTTTACCCGTGAAGAGCTGGAGCGCGCTGCCAAAACCGCGTACACCGCAGCCAAAAATAGCTGGCTGGCCAAGGTGGATCGCGAAGAAGACGAAGACGCAGACGATTTCGAGGCGGAAGGCTGAAGACAGAGTGGCACTCACCTGGCATGGCCAGGCGTGCCTGAGGGATGAAGGCTGGGCTTGCAGCGTCACGCAAGCCCAGTAACTTCCCGTTAATGATCTGCGCGCAACGCCGGAGAGCCTCTAAAGCAGCGTGCCGCGCAGCATGATGCTGCCGACTGTGAAGTAGATCACGAGACCGGTGACGTCGACGAGCGTGGCCACGAAGGGCGCAGAGGCGCTCGCTGGGTCGAAGCCGAGCTTGCGCAGCACGAAGGGCAATACCGAACCTGCCACTGTGCCGAACGTCACGACGCCAATCAAGCTGAGGAAGACGGTCTCGGCGACGCGCAGGTAGTGCGCGCCGTAGATCGGACTCACGGCTTGCCAAGCCACGATGCGCACGAAGCCGATGATGCCGAGCATGGTGCCGAGCGCCAGACCAACGGCGAGCTCGCGGCGTACCACACGCCACCAGTCGCGCAGCCGCACCTCGCCGAGCGCCATGGCGCGGATCACCAGCGTGGAGGCTTGCGAGCCCGAGTTACCACCGCTCGAGATGATCAGCGGCACGAATAGCGCGAGCACGACCGCGCGCGCGATTTCGTCTTCGAAGAAGGCCATAGCGGACGCCGTCAGCATTTCCCCGAGGAACAGAGCCGCCAGCCAACCACCGCGCTTCTTGATCATGCGCGCGAGGGCGATCTGCAGGTAGGGCGCGTCGAGGGCCTCCATACCACCGAACTTCTGGGCGTCTTCCGTGGCCTCTTCTTGGACGACGTCGACGATGTCGTCGACCGTGACTATGCCCTTGATGCGCCCTTCGGCGTCAATCACGGGGATCGCCATGAGCGCGTTGTCTGCGAACAAGCGACTGACGTCCTCTTGGTGTACTTCCTCACCGACCGTGATCAAGTCGGTGGCCATCACCTCCCGCACTTTTTTGTCGGACTTGGCGATGAAGAGCTCACGAAACGAAACGACGCCCAGCAAGTGTTGTTGCTCGTCCGCGACGTACACGTAGTAAATCGTCTCCAGATTCTCACGCGCTTGACGACGCAGATAGCTCACCGCCTCGTCGACCGTCATGTCCGGCCGCACGCGAGCGAAGCGCGGGTTCATGAGCCCGCCGGCCTCGTCCTCCGCGTAGGCCATGAGCGCGGTCACTTCTTTACGCGTCGGGTCGTCGAGGCACGCGATGAGCTTCTCGCGATCCTCGGCGGGCGCACTCTGTAGCAAATCTGCGGCGTCATCCGGGGCGAGTAAGCGCACCCAAACACGGCGCTCTTTTTCGGGCAGCGCGTGCAACAGCTCTGCCATGTCGCCCGCGCTCAGGCCGAGGAAAAATTCCTCTGCGTCGGAACGCTTGAGGATGCGAAAGCCGTCGGCGCGATCGCTCTTGGACAGCACGAGCCAGGCATCACGTAGGTCCGCGATGGGTAGTGCCGGTCCGGGGTATTCGCTCAAGGTAGGCGACATGGATCACGCTTCCCCGACCTGGCCGGACTATCCGGGCTCGACAACGGGACGGAGCTTTGGGCGAACTACACCGCGCGGGCCGAAATCACTAGCAATATTTGTCATGGCAAACCCGAGAACAATGGGCAAAGCTCTGTGCACGGTACGGCCCATGGACAAACTTCATTACGCCCTCGGCACCCTGTTCCTTCTTCCGCTCGCCGTGCTGCTCGGCCCGACCGCTTGTCACAAGGACGACGCATCTCCGAAGCCCGTCGTCGCGGTCGGGGATCAGGTGGTTCCCGTTACGGCTGACGAGCGCGGCTTCACCCCGGCCGCGGTGGAGACCAAAACTGGCTCGAAGCTCACGCTTCGCTTCACGCGGACAACAGACGCCACCTGTGCGGACAAAGTCGTGTTTCCGGAGGCGGGCATCGAGAAAGACCTGCCCTTGAAACAGCCCGTCGACGTCGAGGTGCCGACGGACAAAGCCCGCACGCTCGGCTTCCAGTGTGGCATGGGCATGTTCAAGAGCTCGGTATTGGTTCGCTAGCGCCTCGGGTCAGGCGCAGGCGGGCCTTGACGGCTTCGAATTTTAGACTAGCTCTAAAGTCGTGAAGCGCGAGACCCTGCACACTTTGACGGAGCACGGCATCCAGCCCTCCGCGCAGCGCGTGGCGGTGGCAGACTACGTGCTCTACACGAGCAACCATCCTTCGGCCGATCAAGTCTGGGCAGAAGTGAAGCGCAGCTTCCCGATGTTGTCGCGAGCGACCGTGTACAACACCCTGAACCTATTCACGGAAAAAGGCCTCTTGCGCGAGCTGGTGCTGGCCGAGGGCAAAGTGGTGTTCGACCCGAAGCTCGACCCTCACCACCACTTTTTGGATGAGGAAACGGGCGAGATCGTGGACGTGCCGTGGTCAGCGCTCGACGTGCGCCGCGTGCACCACCTGAGCGGCTTCGACGTGCGTGAGTACCAAGTGGTCATGCGCGGTAAAAAGACGCGCGCGCAAAAGCGTGGTTGATGCCGGAGCGATCGCGCGCAAAGAGTTTCGTCACGTTTTCGGATTAGACACAATCTATAATTAGACACGACTTAAAAAGGAGGATCTGCTCATGTTGACCGTTGGTGATCGCTTTCCCTCATTTAGTTTGAACAGTGTCGTGAGTCTCGAGCCGAAGTCGGAGTTCAAGACTCTGACTCAGGAAAGTCATCCCGGAAAATGGCTGGTGGTGTTCTTTTGGCCCATGGACTTCACCTTCGTGTGTCCCACCGAAATCGCAGAGTTCGGCAAAAAGAACGCCGAGTTCAAGGAGCGCGATGCGCAGGTCCTCGGTGCCAGCACTGACACGCACTTCGTGCATTTGGCTTGGCGCAACAGCCACCCCGATCTGAAGAATCTGCCTTTCCCGATGCTCGCTGACACGAAGCGCGAGCTGTCTACGTCGCTCGGCATCTTGCACAAGGATGGCATCGACCTACGCGCGACGTTCATCGTCGACCCGGAAGGCGTCATTCGCTTCGTCAGCGTGAACGACCTCAGCGTGGGGCGTAACGTGGACGAGGTGCTGCGTGTGCTCGACGCGCTGCAGACCGACGAGCTTTGCCCATGCAATTGGAAGAAGGGCGAAGCCACCCTGTAATATCGGGGGATTCTTTCTCTCGCCGAACGTAACGGCCGATTCGTGGGCGCATCCGCGCTCCCGAATCGGCTGTTTGCCCAGCTTTTGGTCCCGCTATTCAGGAAAAAATCCATGACCGCACTCGAAGCCATTCGCGCGGAAATTCCGGAGGTCGCCAAAGACCTGCGTTTGAATCTGGGCCAGGTCCTCGACTCGGGTCCGCTATCGGTGTCCGATCGTTGGGGCGTTGCCATCGCCGTTGCGCTGGCGTCGCGCTCGCGACGTTTGGCTGAGGCACTGATCGCGTCGCGCCCCGAAGAGGTCAGCACGCAGACCGTCGAAGACGCCGTCGCGGCGGCCGCGCTGATGGGCATGACCAATGTCTTTTATCGCTTCCGGCACTTGGTCGGCAAACCGAGCTACGAGCAGAAGCCGGCGCGACTGCGCATGCAACGCTTGGCCAAGCCCGCCTCGACGGCCGCAAGCTTCGAGCTCTACTCGCTGGCCGTGAGCGCAGTGAACGCGTGCGAGATCTGCGTTCGCTCCCACGAGGCGACGCTGCTCGAGCACGGCGTAACGGAGGATCAGATTCACGACGCCGTGCGCATCGCGTCCGTGCTGCACGGCGCCGCCGTCGCGCTCGACGGCAGCGCGTTGATGCGCGAGGACGGCCATACATAACCCACGATAAGCCTCGTCAAATCGCGCGATTCTCGCGCTCGCTCGAGCGTCACGAAGCGGCGTGCTAGAGTCGCACTCGTCGCTCGCGCTAGAGTCGCGTGAAAATGAGCGATTCGC
>DATHOI010000923.1:0-4952 GCA_035485095.1 Polyangiaceae bacterium
CGGCTACGCCTCATACAAAGTCGGAGACAGCGTGACTGCTCATGACGCACGCGGGCTCGGCGTATACTGCGTGTTCGACAACGACATCACCGCCGAAAACGCCGTCGAGTCGCCGACGGCGGCGGGCGTCGGGATCCACCACATCGTGACGTTGCGCTTCGGTGGCGGGGGCGGCATCAATCACATCATCAACGGCACGGGCGGCGCGGTGAACAGCAACACCATGTCCGCCAAGTCCGCGAACTGAGCCCGAGCGCGTAAACGTAACGTAAACGAAGCGGACACGGTTCACCGCGCGTGCGCTCAGGGGAGCGTGCCGCCTGCGTGGCGAGTCGTGGTGCGCCTTGACACGCCTGTCGACGTTGGCTCTAGTGACTAACAGTGTCGACAGGCGCGCGTGGGAGTCGTTGCATGGCATTTCGAACCAAGGCTGGCAGTATCTGGGCGGTGACGCTCACCGTCGTAGTGGGCATCGGCGTCAGTGCTGGCTGCGGCGGGAGTAGCGGGAGCGGGAGCGGTGGCTCGGGGGGAAATCAGCAGCCGGACGCGGGCGGCCAGGGCGGCGCCGGAGCGGGCGCGCCGAATGCCACTTCAGGCTCGAGCGCCGGTGGCTCCGCAGGTGTCGCGAATCCGGGGGGAGGAGCGGGCGGCGGATTTGCTGGCGCCGCGCCGGTGGGCGGTGAGGCGGGCACAGCAGCCCTTGCCGGAATGGGCGGGGAAGCAGGTGGTGAAGTGGGCGCTGAGGGCGGCGCGGCAGGCGAAGGCACCGCCACCGACTACGCACTGCAGTTCAACGGGACGACCGACCTAGTCTACGTGCCCTATTCGACTAGCTTGGACGTGACCACCGCGGTGACGCTCGAAGCTTGGGTGTACGCGACGTCCGCTGCGGGTGGAGCAATCGGTGGCATGTGGGGCAACGGTGGCATCGCCGACAAGTACTTGCTGCAGCTCAACGGTGGCAACGTCATCGCCCGCATCGTTCGACAAGAAGACCCCAGCCAAACGACCGCGTCGGTGACCATGCCGCTCAACGCCTGGACGCACGTAGCCTTCACCTACGACGGCAGCAATATCCTGATCTATCTGAACGGCGTGCAGGCGGCGTCCACTGCGGCACCTGGCTCGCTGCCGGCAGAACCTCTGCCATTTCGCCTGGGCATCGAGGACATCAACCTCGGTACCAGCACTTTCCTGGCGGGTGAGCTCGACGAGGTCCGGGTCTGGAACGTCGCGCGTACGGCGCAAGAGATCGCGAGCAACTATCAGGCGTCCGTGCTTGCCGCGTCTACCGGACTGGTCGCCTACTACCACTTCAACGAGGCTCCATCGTCACAGATCGTCGTCGACGCCACGGGCGCCAACAACGGCACCCTGGGCCTCGACGCGAATGTCGGCGCGGACGACCCCACGCGCGTCGTTCGCCCAGCGAACTAGCCGCTCGAGCCTGACCGAGGCGAGCTAGCCCAAATCCTTGAGCAGTGCGAGCATTTCGTGGCGCACGAGGTCAGCGGGTTTGCCCAGCGGCAAGCGCTCTTCGCGAATGCGCCGCAGGCAGTAGTCGAGGCCGCGATCCAGCGACGGCACGATCTCGAGGGGTGAGGGCGGCTTCCAGATCGCGGTGATGATGGACAGCGCCGCGCGCGCCATCGTGCTGTGTACGACGGTGGCGGAACCGATGCACAGCCGTTTGGAGAAGTCGCGCACGCGAGGGTGGTTCGCCCACTCTCCGATTTGCTTGCGCTCGGCCTGCGCCGGAATCGCCGCGTCACGCGGAGAGGTCGAAAGGACGGCGTAGCGCTCACCGCGCGCGAAGTAACGCTCGAAACCGTCGGCCATCGAGCGCACTTCCTTGGCGTCGAATACGTGATCCGAGACCGTGATGAGCAGCGGAAATGCGTCGTCGATGAAGCGCAAGGGAGGACACTATAGCGCATCATCTTCTGCGTGATCGAGCGAAACTAGGCTGCGCCATGAGTCAGCCCGTCACTTCGTGCGTAAGATCACGTGAAAGCCGAATGGCGTCTCCACCACTTCCGATAGCGCATTGACGTTGAGTGCAAAGGCCGCGTCCTCGAACGGCTTGATCATCGCGCCGCGGGGGAACGCGCCGAGTGAGCCGCCGCGGACCGCCGTGCCGGGGTCGTCCGAATAGGCCGCGACGATCAGCGCGAACTCGGCACCGTTCTTGAGTTTCGCCAGCGCTTCCTCGGCGCGCTTGCGGGCTTCTTCTTTGCTGCGCGTGATGCTGGACGCGGCGCGCATCGCTCCCCGATAGGCGACTAGGAGGTGGCTGGCTTCGATCGTGTTGCCTTGCGCCACACTGGGCGACGGCGCGTTGGCTACGGTGGCCGGCGGGGGCGTGATCGACGGGGGAGGGCCGCCCCTGAGGGCCAGGTCAATCAGCTTCTTGAAGGCGGCGGCGGGTTGCGCTCCGCTCAAGTAGTAGCCGTTGATGACGAACGCGGGTGTGCCGCTGATGCCGGCTTTGTTGGCGATTTCCGCGTCTGCAGCGATCTTGGCTTGGTGCTTGTTCGTGTCGAGGGCGGCGTCGAACGCGGTCATGTTCACGCCGGCTTCGCGCGCGAGCCGCTCCAGGTTTGCGCGGTCGGTGCTGGCGCTGCCGTCCTTGTCACTATTGTAAATCTTGTCGTGGAACGCCCAGAACGCAGCATTGCCTTTCTGTGCAAACACCTCTTGTGCGGCTTCAGCGGCCAGCGGCGCGTTCTGGTGGAACGGCAGGGGCAGGTGCCGCCACACGACCTTGATCTTGCTGCCGTACTCCTTCTCGAGCGCGAGCAGCGTGGGCTGAACGCGCTTGCAGAACGGGCATTGGAAATCCGCGAACTCTTGGATCACGACCTTGGCGTTTGCGCTGCCGCGCGCGGGGTCGGAAGCATCGGGGGCAGGGACCGCTTTCCCCTCGGGTGGCGGCGGCCCTTTGCCGTCTTTCATGAGCTCGTCGTACACCTTCTCGCGCGGCACGCCGCGGGCCACGCTGGCCCTGGCCTTTGCGAGCTGCTCGTCGATCAGCGCCTTGAAGACGTCGAACGGCTGAGCGCCAGTCAGACGCACGCCGTTGATGAAGAAGCTGGGTGTGCCGCGGGCCAGCAGGTCGCTTGCGAGGTCGACACTGGCGTCGATTTTGGCGGCGAATCGGTTGCTGTCGCCGGCCGCCTTCGCCGCGCTCCAGCTCACGCCGACCTTTTCGGCAATGCGCTTCAAGTCCTCGTCTTCCAGCTTTGGATTGCTGGCAAAGAGCTGATCGTGAACGTCCCAAAAGGCGCTGCTCCCCTTTTGCTTGTAGGCGAAGCGCGCCAGTGAGGCTGCGGGCTTGGCGCGCGGGTGGAACGGCAATGGGTTGTCTTTCCAGACGAAGCGAACGTCCTTGCCGTAGCTGTCCGCGATGTCCTTCAGTGTCGCTTCGACGCGCTTACAAAACGGGCATTGGAAATCCGAGAACTCCACAATCGTGACCAGCGCGTCCTTCGGGCCGCGCACGGGGTCGTCATCCAAGACCGGGATGTTCCAGACGCTCTTGTCTTCTTCTTCAGGCGGCTTGGCCGGGGCTAGCGGTGTCACGGCGCTTTGGTGCTGATTCGTGAGCTTGGCGTACACGTCTGCAGCGGGCGTGCCGCTAGCGACGGCCTGCGCGGCTTCAGCCAATTGTGCGTCGATCACTTCCTTGAACTTGTCGAAGGGTTGCGCGCCGGAGACGGTGACGCCGTTGATGCGGAACCCCGGAGTGCCATTGGCGCCGACCTTCGCCGCCAGCGCGATGTCCTGGTCGATCTTGCTCGAGTACTTCTTGGTGCTGAGCGCGTCCTTGAAAGCGACGGGATCGACGCCCGCGTCGACCGCCCACTCATTGAAGCTGTCGTCGTTCAGCGCGTTTTGGTTGGCGAACGCGCGGTCCTGAAATTGCCAGAAGGCTGCACTGCCCTTCAGTCCAAAGAGGGCCATCGCGGCCTCAGCCGCTAGGCGCGCGTTTTGGTGGAATGGCAGGGGGTTGTTCTTCCAAACCAGGCGCACCTTGCGCGGTCCGTAGGTATCGCGGATCTGCGCCAACGTGGCCTGCACACGACTGCAGAACGGGCATTGCAGATCCTCGAACATGACGATCGTCACCGGCGCGTCCTGCGCTCCCCACTGCGGATCGAGCGCGCTCACCGGTACGGTCGCGGATTCTGCGCTCGCGCTGATGGGTGGAGGCGCCGGAGCAGGCGGCGGGCTCGTTGGCAGCGCGATGCTCGCGACCGGCTCGGTCGCTGGCACGCGCGCGCCGCCACAGCCAACGAAGCTCAAGACCACGGCCACCCACAGCCACGAAAGCGCCTCGAGCGCGCCGCGCACTTTTCCGGTTCTTGTCGTCACAGGTTCGCCCTCTTGTGCACTAGCGGTTGGCGATCAACACCGCGCCGTGACCCGACTGAGTGCCGTTGTCGCTCCAGTAGACATGCTGAGCGTCGAGCGCAAGGTAGGTCACCTCACCGAGATAGGGATCGATGCTCTGCAATTGTAGTGACGCGAAAGTATCGGCAGCATTCGCTGACTTAGCGCGGTGTCGGATGCGCTCATTGCCCTCGTCGATCCAGTAAATGTCGGTCGCGTCGGCGACGATACCGAGCAGGTAGCCGCCGCTCGCGTCGAGTGGCACCGGTGTCACGCTGCCGTCACTGGTCTTCGGCACGGACGAAACAGTGCCGCTCGTGGTCGTGAAGTAGACGTTCGTGGCGTCGATGGCGATGCCATACACGGGGCCCTGCCCGGTCGCGAGAGCGACGGGCATCGTGCCATCCAGCTTCGCGCGGTACACCGAGCCGTCCGTGCCGGATTGACCTGCGTTGCCCCAGTACACGTAGCTTGCGTCCGCTGCGACGTAAGTCGGGTACACGACCTGCGGCGCGCCCGAGATGATCGGATTCTTGCCGCCGCCCGCGACCAATGCGTGC
>DATHOI010000924.1:0-9609 GCA_035485095.1 Polyangiaceae bacterium
GTCAGCATCGCGCGCGTTGCGGCGCGTCACCAAAACGACCTCGGGCGCGCTTTCGACGAGCTCGACGCGGCGCTCTCGAGCGACAAACAACACGCGGGCGTGATCTCCGAGCTGGAGCGCATTCTGGCAGAGGCGAGCGAGCCGGAGCACCGTGCTCGCGCGGCGGCGCTGCTCGAGCCCGTGTACCTGATGCGCAGCGACTTCGGGCGCGTCATGGACGCGATTCGCGCCCGACTCGCGCATGCCAGTGATCAAGACGAGCGTCGCGATCTGCTGCTCCGCCTCGCCAAATTGTACGAGGAGCAAAAGGAGGATTATCGCGCCGCGCTCGACACGATCGCCGAGCTGTTGAAGGACGAGCTGTCGGACGCGACGACCATCTCCGAGCTCGAACGCTTGGCCAAGGTAGCCGGCGCGGAACGGCGCCTGGCTGATATCTACGCGGGCGAGCTGGAGAAGCTGAACGGAGACGACGACGCGACCGTGAAGCTCGCGCGGCGCACTGGAGAGCTGTTCACGACGCTCGGAGAGCTCGATCGGGCGCTGGTATTTTATCGTCGCGCGCTGGCGTTCGAGCCCGAGAACAAACAGCTCTTCGCGGCCATCGACGCGATCTTGGTGCGCACCGCGCGCCATGAAGAGCGCGTCAGCCTGTATCGTGAGGCGCTCGATCATCGCTTCGATCCCGCCGAGCGGCTTGCCGCGTTGCACACCATGGCGAGCCTGCAAAAGAGCGAGCTCGGTCGGCCTGACGACGCGATCGAAACGTATCGCCAAGTGCTCGATGTCGACGACGCCGACGTGCGAGCGCTCGACGCGTTGACCGACTTGTATCGCGAACGCGAGCGCTGGGACGACCTCTCGGAGCTCTACTTGCGTCGCGCGGAAGGTGCCAAGTCCTCGGCCGACGGCGCCGTGCATCGGCTCGCGCTGGCACGGCTGCACATCAAGCTCGAGCAGATGGATCGCGCTGTCGACCAGTTGGAAGAAATCGTGCGCGAGCTGCCGTCGCACCCTGAAGCCATCGCCGAGCTCGAAGCGCTGCGCAAGAACGAGAGCCAGCGCCAGCGCGTGGTCGACATCCTGCGACCGATCTACGAGTCGCTCGACGATTGGCGCCGCCAGATTACGCTCAACGAGGACCGCTTTGCGCTAGCCGACGCCACCGAAAAAGTCGCGGTCTTGCGCGAAACGGCCGAATTGTGGGAGCGCCGCGGTGGCGATCTGGCCCGTGCGCGCCGCGCGTTCGAGGCGGCATTCAAGCTCGATCCGGAAGACTCCGGCGCCCGCGCCGACTACGAGCGGCTGGCCGAAGCCACGAACGAGTGGGACAAGCTCGCTGAAACTTACGACGCCGTGCTCGCCGAGCATCCGACGCTGAACAGCAAGCGCGACATCTTGAGTGTGCTGGCCCGCGTTCACAACGAGAAGCGCGACGACCCACGCCGCGCGCTCGCCGCTTACGGTCTAATCCATGAAGGCGACCCGTCCGATCTCGAGCCGCTCGAGAAGATGGAGCAGCTCGCCACCCTACTCAGTGATTGGCCGACGCTCGTGCGCGTCTTGACCGACAAGGCTGATTTGCTGCTCGACGACGAACAGCGCGCCAGTGTTTGGCGCCGTGTCGGTGAGGCCAAGCGTGACATGCTCGACGATGCCGAGGGCGCTATCGTAGCCTATGAGCGCGCGCTCGAGCTCGATCCAGAGAGCGCGTTCACCGTCGATTGCTTGACGGAGCTGTACGAAGCCAAGCAGGACCCGAAGCGGCTCGTGGAGCTGTACGTGCAGCGCGTCGAGCTGTCTGGAGAAGACGACGCCGATCTGAAGTACACGCTCTTGATCAGCGCCGCTGCCGTGTACGAAAAGCAGCTCTCCGATCGCGGGCGCTCGATCGAGGTGCTCGGTCAAGCGCTTGCGGTGCGGCCCGGGGATCTGGGCGTGCTCGGGTCGCTGAACCGGCTCTACCGCATCGAATCGATGTGGCCGGAATTATTGGATAATTTGCGTCTCGAGGCGAGCACGGCCGAGACCGCGGAAGCGCGCGCCAAGTTGCGCAAGGAAATCGGCACCATCCTCGCAAGCAAGCTCGAGAGCTATGAGGACGCGCTCGAGGCTCATCGCTTGGCGCTGCAAGACGCACCGTCCGACAGCGAGTCGATCGCCGCGGTGCGCGCTATTGGTGAGTCACACGAGGATCTACGCCACACCGTGGCGGAGATCCTGGTGCCCGTGCTGCGTCAGACCGAGCGCTGGGAGGATTTGGTGAGCGTGCTCGAGATGCGGCTCACGATCGAAACCGAGCCCGAGCAACGCATGCAGACTCTGAGCACGATCGCGGAGGTGCTGGAGACGCGGCTCTCGCGGCAAGCGGACGCCGAGGGTGCCTTGTTGCGCGCGCTCTCTGAGCGCCCGGACGCGCCCGAGCTACATCGCGACATCGAGCGGCTGGCCGCGGCGACCAACGGCTTTTTGCGTTACGCCGACACCTTGGGCGAGCGCGCGCAGACGACCTTCGATCCCGAGGTGGCGCAGGATTTGTTCGTTCGCTTGGGTCGCGTCGCGGAAGAGCAGTTGAAGGACGACAATCGCGCTGTCCTCGCGTACTCGCGCGCCGTCGAGCAAGCGGGGGATAAGCCCGAGCTCTTGGCGGCGCTCGACCGCCTGTACACGCGCCTCGAGGACCAGGAAAAAGTCGCGGAAATCCTGGAGCGCCGCGTCAATGCGGAGAGCAGCGAGCAGACCCAAGCCGAGCTCTACTTCCGATTGGCACAACTCCAGATCGGGAGTTTCAAGGAATCGGCGCGCGGGCTCGCTTCCTTGCGCATGGCGCTCGAGCGAGCGCCGGACCACGAGGGCGCAGTCGACGAGCTCGAGAAGCTGACCGACCATCGGGATCTGTTCGAGGAAGCGGCCGAGGCGCTCGAGTCGGTGTACCGCTCGCGTGGGCGCACCGATCGCTTGGCCAAGTTGTACGAGAAGCGCGTCGGTCACGCTGACTCGCTCGACGCGCGCGTCGACATGCGTCGCAACCTGTCGCGTGTGCTCGAAGAAGAGTGCAAGGACCCGGTCTCGGCCCAGCGCGTGCTCCAACAGGGGCTACTCGAGGCGCCGAATGACAGCGCGTTGCTCGACGAGCTCGAGCGGCTCGCGCCGATCACGGGGGATTGGGCGAGCGCAGCGGCGGCCCTGCGTGACGCCATCGAAAAGCACACCGATCTCGCGCCACAAGCTGCGGTCTCGCTGTGCGTGCGACTCTCGACGTGGCAACGCGATCGGGTTCACAGCCCGAGTGACGCAGAAGCCGCGTTGAAGAAAGCCCTGGAATTCGAGCCGAATAGCGATGAGGTGCTGGTCTTGCTCGAGGCGCTGCAGCGCGTTCCAGGACGCGAGCGCGATCTGTGCGCGACGCTGCGTCGTCGCGCCAAGCTGCAACTCGACGAAGAACGCCGAGAAGATCTGTACCGGCAAGCGCGGGCGCTGGCGGTCACACTGGGTGACGCCGAGCTCGGAGAGAGCGTGCTGCGCGAGCTGCTAGCGCTCGACGATGCCAACCTCTGGGCCCTGGGTGAGCTCACGGAAGTGAGTGAGGCCAACGGGAACTTCAAAGAGACGTTCGAGCTCGTCGTGAAGCGCAGTGAGCTCGGTGCGGACGCGGCCACGGTGCGCGCCCTGCGCCGCAAGGCAGCGGGCATCGCACGCGACAAGTTGAGCCAACCGGCCAAGGCGATTGCGCTGTACGAGCAGTTGTTCGAGGACGAGCCGAGTGACGCGGACGCCTCCAGCGCGCTGCGTGGTCTGTACGCGGCGGCGAATCGCTACGACGATTTGGGCCGTTTGCTCGAGCGTCTGGTCGATCTGGCAGAGTCACCCGGCGCGCGCAGCACGCTGCGCATGGAGCTTGCCAAGCTGAACGAGGAGCGTTTCCAGGCGCTCGATACTGCGATCGAGCTGCTCCGTGCGGTGCTCGACGACGAGCCCGGTCGCGGTGACGCGGTCGTGGCGCTCAGCGAGCTGTACGAGAAAACCAAGCGCGACGAGGAGCTCGCCGAGCTGTTGTCGTCGCAGATCAGCGGCGCGCGCGAGCGCGGCGACGTCGCGGCTGAATTGAGCTTCCAGGTGCGCCTCGGCGAGGTCTACGATTCTCGCCTCGGCGACCGCGAGAAGGCGATCGACACGTATCGTGCGGTGTTGGCGCGCGACGCGCGACATTCGGGCGCGCTAGAGGCGCTGGCGCGCTTGCTGCAGTCGGAAAACCGTCTCGCAGAGGCGGCGGAAGTGCTCGACCAGTTGCTCGCTGCGAGCACCGGGGCGGAAGCGGTGAAGCGCTCGCTCGAGCTCGCTGACGTACAGCAGAAGCTCGGCTCGCAGGACAACGCGGTGCTCGCGCTCGAACGCGGCCTAGCGCAGGACGAACGCAGTGAAGAGCTGCGCGCGCGGCTCCGCTCCTCGTATGAAGCGGTGAAGTCTTGGGAGAAGCTTGCCGCACTCCTGACGCGCGACGCGGACTTCGCAGCGACGCCGGAAGAGAGCGTGGCTCTGTTGCGAAAGGCCGCCAAAATCCACGCCGAACAGCGCGCTGACCATGGCGCTGCGGCGGACACGTTGGACCGCGCGAGCAAGTTGCGCCCCGACGACCGCGAGCTTCTGCTTGCGTTGTGCGACGAGTACAGCGCGTCGGGTCGCGGGAAAGCTGCGGCCGACGTGCTCGTGAAGATCATCGAGAGCTACGGCACGAAGCGGCCGAAGGAGCTCGGTGAAATTCATCGTCGTTTGGCCAAGGCGTATCTCGCTGACGGCGAGAACCAGAAGGCGATGGAGGAGCTCGACAAGGCGTTCCGCATCGAGCCCGGCAACGTGAACGTGTTGATGCTACTGGGCCAGGTCGCGATGGACATCGGCGACTTCAAGAAAGCGCAGCAGATGTTCCGCGCGCTGCTCTTGCAGAAGCTGGACGAATCGGTGCTCAAGAAATCCGAAGTGTTCCTGCGCCTCGGTGAGATTCACGAGAAGATCGGTGAGGCGCCGAAGGCGATACAAATGTACGAGCGCGCCATACAAACCGACGGCTTACCCGCCGCCAAAGACAAGCTCGCTGCGCTCAAGGCCAAGTAGGCGAAGCGGGTTCGTGGCCGGAGCGGCGAGTGGGGCGGCAGCAGTCGCGCTCAGGCGTGCATCCGGCTAGGCTTTGTGGTCATGCCCCGGCTGCGCTCGACTCTGCCCTACGATCCGCGCACGGATCGCATTGCTGAGGCGGGCTGGCTCGGCGCGGTCGGGCGTTCGGCGATCGAGTGGCTCGCGGACGCGGATGAGCTCGTCCACACGCTGAGCGATGCGGTCGCCTCGTCTTGGGGGCCGGGACTCGCGGCGCGCCAAACCGTGCAGCGCGTGATCGTGTCGCAGATCATGTACACGGGCGTACAGGCGCTGTCCCTCGTGAGCGTGATCGCGTTTTTGCTCGGCGGCAGCATCGTCATTCAGGCGAATCTGATGGCGCCCACGGACGGCGAGCTGCTCGGCAAGATCTTGGTCGCGATCGTGTTGCGTGAGCTCGCGCCCTTGCTCACGGCGATCGTCGTCGCGGGGAGATCGGGGACCGCGATGGCGACCGAGCTCGGCAACATGAAGGTCAATTCCGAGGTCTTGGCGCTCTCGTCTTTGGGCATCGACCCGCCGCGTTACATCGTCTTGCCGCGGCTCGTGGCGTCCGTCGTGAGTGTGCTCGTGCTCATGATTTACTTCAGCGTCGTCGCCATTTTTGGCGCGTTCGTGCTGGCCCAACTCACGGCCAACGCGACTTGGGGCAGCCTCTACTCGGGGGTGTCGCGCGGTGTCATGCCCTTCGATCTTGGTCTATTCCTGCTCAAGGGCGTGGGCCTCGGTGCAATCGTCGGTTGGCTGTGCTGCCACTACGGTTTGCAGGTGAAGAGCTCACCCACCGAGGGGCCGCAGAAGGCCAGCCGCGCGGTGGTGATGAGTCTGCTCTGCGGAGTCGTGTACAGCACGTTCGTGACCGCGCTGTTCTACTGGCTCGTCGGGCCGCCCATTCATTGAGCCTGTGCCGAGCTGGAGTTCGGCCCTCGAATCGCTCGCCGGTTCACGGTTTCGCAGCCGTCAGCGGGCCGCGCGCCGTGTTGCACTGGTGCATCAGGCGAGCCATCTGGGGCAGCCCCAAAAACCAGCTGGCGCCTGATCGCTCGGGTGTCTCATAATCCGCGATCGGTGGAGCCACAGGCCGCACGCAACGACGACGAACAGGGGCTCCTGCTCGAGCGCGCCACGTTTGCTTACGGCGACCTATGGGTGCTGCGCGAAACGGATCTGCACGTGCCGCGCGGCGGAGATCTGTTGGTGACGGGCGACAACGGAGTCGGTAAATCTACATTTCTGTTTTTGTGTGCCGGACTCTTGCCGGCGACGACCGGTCGCGTGCTGCTCGATGGTCGAGCCCCACACGTGGCCAAGCCGAGTGATCTGGTCAGGCACGGCGTCCGCCGCGGCGTGCTGTTCGACAGCGGCGGGCTGCTCTCGAACTTGAGCGCGCTGAACAACGTGACCTTGGCGCTGCGCTACCACGCGGATGTCTTCGGGCTGGACGACCGGGAGATCGAGCGTCGGGCACGGGCGGCACTGAGCGAGCTGCGCGTCGCGCAAACCGATTTTCACGCGCTGCCCGCGCACTTGTCGCTCGGCGTGCGGAAACGCGTGAGCTTGGCCCGGGCGTTGGTCTTGGACCCCAATTTCGTGTTCTTCGACGACCCGGACGCAGGGCTCGATGCTGGTACGCGCAAATTGGTCTACGAGCTATTGGTGCGTTTTCGCGACGACCCGAAGACGACCATGGTCGTGGCCAGCAACAGCCGCCCGTTGATCGAGCGCATGGGTGTCGAGACCGTAGAGCTGCGACACGGCTACTTGCTGCGCAAGAATAGCCAGAGCCCGAACTCACTCGGCCCTGCCGGCTGAAACGCCGGCTCCGCTCGCGCCCGCAGCGAGCGCGCCGCCGCTCGAATCACTGAATGTTGAGCAGCTCGATGTCGAACACGAGCTGACCAGACGGCGCGCCAGGGCGTTGCGGCTTGTCGCCGTATGCCAGATCCGGCGGGATCCAGAAGCGAGTCTTTTCTCCGACGACCATCAGCTGCACGCCTTCCGTCCAGCCCTTGACGACCTGGCCGAGCGAGAAGGTCGCGGGCTCGCCGCGCGCGACCGAGCTGTCGAACATCTTCCCGTCTGTCGTCCAGCCGGAATAGTGGACGGTCACGCGGCTCGAGGCGGTCGGGTGCACTTTGCCCGTGCCCGGCGTGAGTACGCGGTAGTAGAGGCCGGAAGCCGTCTTTTTTGCGGTCTTCGGGGGTGTCTTCACGTCATCTGGCACGCTGGGCGGCTTGACGATATCGAGTAGCTCGACATCGAACACGAGATCGCCACTCGGCGCGCCACCCATTTGCGGATGATCGCCGTAGGCGATCTTGGCCGGGATCCACAGACGACGCTTTTCACCGATGACCATCAGCTTGAGTGCTTCGGTCCAGCCTGGGATGACCTCGCTGACGCCAAACGTGGTCGGTGTGCCGCGCGCGACCGAGCTGTCGAACATCTTCCCGTCCGTGGTCCAGCCGGTGTAGTCGACCTTGACGCGATCGGTCGCTGCTGGATGATCCTTGCCTTTGCCGGGCGTGAGTATCTTGGTCGCGAGCCCGCTGGCCGTCGTTTTTGCGTCGGCGGGCGCTTTGGCGACATCGGCCGGCGCGGGGATGGCGTTGGGCTGCGCGGGTGCTGCTGGCGTGGGCGGCGGCTCCGCGCTCTGCGTCGCCTCGGGGGGTGCTGCGCTCGGAGCGGCGGCGGCGGAGCTCTCCGGTGCCGAGCTGGGCTCGGGCGGGGCCTTGTTGCACGCGACGAGCGCGGGCAAGGCGAAGGCCACGAATGCAGCGAGCGGGAGCAGAGCAAAGGTCGGACGGGCGGAGGCTCGAAGGCGCATGGGGCCGGCATCTTCCATCAAGCCAAAGGCCTGCGCAACCCCGGCGGCGCCACCGTATTTGGGCGCTAAAACGCCCCCGCCAGAGCCGCAACTGGTCTATCTTGCGGTGCGATGAACGGAGCTCGGTCGCCGCTTGGCCTGGGAGCTGCGCTCACGTTTCTGGCGAGCTACGCCCTGGCCGCTTGTCAGCACACGGATTCGGACTTGGAGTCGACGCGAAATGCCGAGCAGATTTTCAATACCGTGTGCGCGCGCTGTCATGGCGCGGACGGTAAAGGGGGCATCGCCACGGGCGATGCTCACGCGCCGCGCAATTTCTGTGACGCCGCCTTTCAAGCAAGCTGCAGTGACGACGATTTGAAGCACACGATCCGCATGGGCAAGGGCGCGATGCCCGCATTCGGCAACTTGTTTTCAGATACCGACTTACGAGCCTTGGTGCGGAAACTCAGGACGTTCGATCCAAAGGGGCGCTAAAGATGCTGAAGAAAGTCGTGGGCGGCATTGTCGGGGTGGTCGTGCTGTTGGTGCTCGCGCTGGTCGTGAAATTCTATTTGCTGTCGCCGCGCATGAAGCCTGCAGCGGATCTCAAAGCACCGACCACGCCGGAGGCGATCGCTCGCGGCAAGTACTTGGTGGACAACGTGACAGCGTGCCTCGGTTGCCATTCGCAGGTCGACGAGACTGTCTCGGGAGAGCCGCCGGTGCCGGGTCGACTCGGCTCGGGCCGCGACTTCGGCATGATGCAGGGTTTTCCGGGTCACATTCGCGCGCCGAATTTGACGCCGGATCCGGAGACCGGAATCGGCTCTTGGAGCGATGGCGAGGTCGTGCGTGCGATTCGCGAGGGCGTCTCGAAGGACGGCAAAACGCTCTTCCCGATGATGCCATATGGCTCGTACGGCAGAGCCTTGAGTGACGAGGACACGCTTTCCGTCGTCGCTTATCTGCGCACGCTGCCCGCCATCAAGAACGACCCGGGCCCCACCAAGATCGATTTTCCGGTATCGATGTTCATGCGCGCCGCACCTGCACCGCTCGAGAAATCACCGCCCGGCGAGCCGCCCGCGTCCGATCCGGTGGCGCGCGGGCAATGGCTGCTCACGGTGTGCAGTTGTCACGATTGCCATGATTCGGTGAACGCGCGTCATGAGCCCATCCCAGGTAAATCCTTGGCGGGGGGCATGCCAATGCCCATCCCCGGTAAGGGCAACGTGTACACCGCGAATATCACGAGCGATCCAGCGACCGGCATCGGTGCCTACTCGGATGATGATCTGCGCAGGGTCTTCAAGGAGGGTAAGGGCAAGTCCGGGGCGACCTTGTACGCCATGCCTTGGCGCTACTATGGCGGCATGACCGAGCCAGACATTGGCGCCTTGATTGCCGCGCTGCGCAAGGTAGAACCGGTGGTCAATGCCGTGCCGGCCGTCGCCTTTCAACGCTAGGCGAGGTACCGAGGCCGCTCTGATGTTAAGCTGCGGCCGGTGACGAGCCTGGACACTCCCGACATCGCACCGAGCGAGGCCGCGCTGAGCGCCGCTGCGGCGCGAGCGAGTGACCTGCGTGTCGATCGCTGCCGCTTGGGGCCTGTCGGGCTCGTGCTGTATAACGCGGTATATTGGCCGTAT